>JBJOQI010000392.1:0-2742 GCA_046050045.1 Pseudomonadota bacterium
AATCAAGCAATCTGGCGGCCCGCAAGGCGGCGATTGCCACGTGGAATCGTGAAAACACGATCCTGAAGAAAGGGATCGCGCTGACCCCGGTGAAGTTCGGGATTTCCTTCACGCTGACGCATCTCAATCAGGCGGGGGCGCTGGTCCATGTCTATCAGGACGGCTCGATCCACCTGAACCACGGCGGGACCGAGATGGGCCAGGGCCTGAACCGCAAGGTGGCGCAGGTGGCGGCGCGGGCCTTTGGCGTGCCGGTCGGGGCGGTGAAGATCACCGCGACCGATACGGCCAAGGTGCCCAATACCAGCGCCACGGCGGCCTCGTCGGGGTCGGACCTGAACGGGATGGCGGTGAAGGCGGCCTGCGACACGATCCGCGCGAGGATGGCGGAGTTTCTGGCCCGCGAGCATCAGGCCGCGCCCGAGGCTGTGGTCTTCGAGGCCGGGGTGGTGCGCGTCGGCGGGGCCGAGATGAGCTTTGCCGAGGCCGCGATGCGGACCTATGCGGGGCGGGTCAGCCTGTCGTCGACCGGCTACTACGCGACGCCGAAGCTGACCTGGGACCGCAAGGCGGGGCGCGGGCGGCCCTTCTTCTACTTCGCCTATGGCGCTGCCGTGACCGAGGTGGTGATCGATACGCTGACCGGCGAGAACCGCATCCTGCGCGCCGATATCCTGCATGACGTGGGCGCGAGCCTGAACCCCGCGCTCGACATCGGGCAGGTCGAGGGGGCCTATGTGCAGGGCGCGGGCTGGCTGACCACCGAGGAACTGGTCTGGGACGGCAAGGGGCGGCTGACGACGCATGCGCCCTCGACCTACAAGATCCCGGCCTGTTCGGACCGGCCGGAGGTGTTCAACGTGGCGCTCTGGCAGGGCGAGAACCGCGAGGAGACGATCCACAGATCGAAGGCGGTGGGCGAGCCGCCCTTCATGCTGGGCATTTCGGCGCTGATGGCGCTGAGCCATGCCTGCGCGGCCTGCGGGCCGAATTACCCCGACCTGCGCGCCCCCGCGACGGCCGAGGCGGTGCTGGCCGCCGTGAAGCGGGCAAGGGGCGCATGATCGACCTGGCCGCCCTGCGCGCCGCTTGCGACGCCCACGGGGCGGTTGTCCGGGTGGTCATCGCGGAACTGCACGGGTCTTCCCCGCGCGAGGCAGGGGCTTCGATGACCGTCTGGGCCGGGGGGCAGGCGGGCACCATCGGCGGCGGGGCGCTGGAATGGGAAGCGGCGGCGCGGGCGCGGGAGATGCTGGCGGGTGCACCTGCGGCGGGCGCAGTGCGGGTGGATCGCGTGGCGCTGGGGCCGACGCTGGGCCAGTGTTGCGGCGGGTCGGTGGTGCTGTGGAGCGAGGTATTCCGTGCGGGCACCCCGCCCGAGCCGGTCGCGGGGATCGTCGCACGGGGGCCGGGCGCGATGCCGCTGGCAGTCAGCCGTTTGCTGGCACGGGCGCGCAGTCAGGGGGCCGGGACAAGCACGCGGACGATCTCGGGCTGGCTGGTCGAACCGGTGGCGCGTCCTTTGCGCGAGATCTGGGTCTGGGGCGCGGGGCATGTGGGGCGCGCGCTGGTGCAGGTGATCGCCCCCTTGCCGGGGATGCGGGTGACGTGGGTCGATACGGTGCGGGAGCGGTTCCCCGTGGCCCTGCCGGAGGGCGTGGAGCCGCGGGTCGCGGAGAACCCCGCCGACCTGGCCGGCATCGCCCCGCCCGGGGCAGAGCATTTCGTGATGACCTACAGCCACGCGCTCGACCTGGAAATCTGCCACCGCCTGCTGGGGCACGGGTTCGGGTCGCTGGGCCTGATCGGGTCAATGACCAAGCGCGCGCGGTTCCGGTCGCGGCTTCATCAGCTGGGGCATTCCGATGCCCAGATTTCACGCATTGCCTGTCCGATAGGCGATCCAGACCTTGGCAAGCATCCGCAGGCCATTGCCGTCGGGGTGGCCGCGCGTCTACTGTCGGGGGTGAGCGCCACAGAATCCGCAAAGGAAAGCGCCGGGTGACGGGGACATTGCTGGACATACGGGGTCTGTCGAAGACCTATCCGGGGGTCAAGGCCAACGAGGACGTTTCCTTTTCGATCGGCGCTGGCAAGGTCCATGCGCTGCTGGGGGAAAACGGCGCGGGCAAGTCGACACTGGTGAAGATGATCTACGGCCTCGTGCGGCCGGATCAGGGCGAGATGACGATGCGGGGCGCCGCCTATGCGCCCACCGAGCCGCGCGAGGCGCGGGGCGCGGGCGTGGCGATGGTGTTCCAGCACTTCAGCCTGTTCGAGGCGCTGAACGTGGCCGAGAACGTGGCGCTTGGCATGGACAACCCGCCGCCGCAGAAGGAACTCGCCCGCCGCATCCGCGAGGTGAGCGAGGGCTATGGCCTGCCACTCGACCCCGACCGGCTGGTGGGCGACCTGTCGGCGGGCGAGCGCCAGCGGGTCGAGATCATCCGTTGCCTGCTGCAGGACCCGAAGCTGCTGATCATGGACGAGCCGACCAGCGTCCTGACCCCGCAGGAGGTGCAGATCCTGTTCGGGACGCTGCGCCAGCTGGCGGCCGAAGGCACGTCGATTCTGTATATTTCCCATAAGCTTGAGGAGATCCGCAGCCTCTGTGACAGCGCCACGATCCTGCGGCGCGGCAAGGTGGTGGCGTCCTGCACGCCGTCCGAGAAATCGGCGCGGGATCTGGCCGAGATGATGGTGGGCGCGACGCTGAATGCGCCCTCCCGCAAGGCCAGGGAA
>JBJOQI010000393.1:0-12528 GCA_046050045.1 Pseudomonadota bacterium
TCGACGATTCGATCCGCGATTTCGCCCGGGCCTCGATGAACTACGGCCTGAACCGCAATTATCCGGTCTATCTCTCGACCAAGAACACCATTCTCAAGGTCTATGACGGCCGCTTCAAGGACATCTTCCAGGAGATCTACGAGGCCGAGTTCAAGGAACAGTTCGAAGCCAAGAAGATCTGGTACGAACACCGCCTGATCGACGACATGGTCGCCTCGGCGCTGAAATGGTCGGGCGGCTACATCTGGGCTTGCAAGAACTACGACGGCGACGTGCAGTCCGACACCGTGGCGCAGGGCTTCGGTTCGCTCGGTCTCATGACCTCGGTCCTGATGACGCCTGATGGCAAGACGGTCGAGGCAGAGGCGGCGCATGGCACCGTGACGCGCCACTACCGCCAGCACCAGCAGGGCAAGGAAACCTCGACCAACTCCGTCGCCTCGATCTTCGCCTGGACCGGCGGTCTGAAGCATCGTGCCAAGCTTGACGGCAACGACCAGCTGATGCGCTTTGCCACCACGCTGGAAAAGGTCACGGTCGATGCGGTCGAGGACGGCTGGATGACCAAGGACCTCGCACTTCTGGTCGGACCGGACCAGAAGTGGCTTACCACGATGGGCTACCTAGAAAAGGTCGACGAATATCTGAACAAGGCACTCATGGCCTGACCGCATCAGGGCCGGGGGCTCTGCCCCGTCGCCGCGACGCGTGTCGCGGCGATCCCCCGGGATGCTTCAGCCAAGATGAAATGCCGCGCCCCGCCTCTGACCAGAGACGGGGCGCTTTCACCTTGGGCGGTCATCGGCGTCCCCGCCTGTACCGCGTGAACAGGTTGGGCACGGCATGGTTAAGAAAACCCTGCGCCCCTTCATCTTGGCAGAAATATCCCCGGGAGGGTGCGGGAGGGCAGGCAGCCCTCACGCCGCTACAGGACGCGGTCGAGCGCCGCGATCAGCCGGTCGACCTCGGTCTTCGTGGTATAGTGCACGAAGGACAGCCGTAGCACGCCCCGGTCGAGGTCCACACCCATCGCCGTCAGGGGGCGCACGGCATAGAAATCGCCCGCCCAACAGTTGATCCCCTCGCGCGCAAGCGCTTCCGACACCGGCTCGGCCGCGCGGTCGAGCGCGACCGCGACCGTCGGCGCCCGCCGCGCCGCATCGCGCGGGCCGATCAGCCGCAGGTCGTTGCGCGCCGACAGGTAATCAAGCAGGGGCTGGGCCAGCGCCACCTCATGCGCCCGCATCAGGTCATGCACCGCCGCGGCCCGGCGCGCCGCATCGGGCTCGGGCGTGAAATGCGCGTCGTGCAGGGCGTCAAAGTAGTCCGCGATCCCGGCCGAGGCCGCGATCTGCGCATGGTCGGGGCCGGCCGGGGTGAAGCGCTTGTAGAGCGTGCCGCCGTTGAAATAGTGCCCCTGGTTCGGCAGCGCCTCGCCCAGGGCACGCCGGATCACCATGACCCCCTGATGCGGGCCGAAAACCTTGTAGGCCGAAAACAGGTAGATGTCCGCCCCCAGCGCCGCCACGTCCGGTAACCCGTGCGGCGCATAGCTTACCCCGTCCACGCAGACCGCCGCGCCCGCTGCATGGGCCAGCGCTGCGATCTCGGCCACCGGGTTGATCTCGGCCACCACGTTCGAGCAATGCGGGAAGCAGACCAGCCGCACCCGCCCGTCCGCCAGAAGCGGCGCCAGCCGGGCCGGGTCGAGATGCCCCGTCGCCGGGTCGATCTGCCATTCCCGCACCTCGACGCCATCCTCGGCCAGCCGCCGCCAGGGGCCGGAGTTTGCCTCGTGGTCCTGGTTGGTGACGACGATCGCCTCGCCCGCGCGCAGCCATTTCCGCACCGCCTGTGCCAGCACATAGGTATTGGCCGTAGTCGAGGGCCCGAAGGACACCTCGTCACGGGCAACCCCCATCATCGCCGCCAGCCGCGCCCGCGCCTCGTCCATCTCGGCCCCGCCCGCCTGCGCGGCGGCATAGGGCGCATAGGGCTGGACCTTGCGCTCGCGGTAGAAGCGCTCCAGCCGCTCGACCACCTGCCGGCAGGGGTAGCTGCCGCCCGCATTCTCGAAGAAGGCCTGGTCGCGCAGGCCCGGCTGTGCAAAGGCCGGGAACTGGCTGCGTACGAAGTCGGAATTCAGGGTGACCATCGGTCTGTCCTTTCGTCTCGTTTCATCCCTTGCCCGGACCAGCCCCCGACAATGCGGGGCAAGGGGCCCTTGGCACTGGCAGGTCTTCCAGCCGAGCCGGACACACCGAAAGGCACACCGGCAGACCGCGCATGGCATGCCACCCGCGTTCAGCCCAAGAGCTAGCCGACCGCGCTTCGCTTGGAAAGACGTCTCAGGCGTTCACGTCCACGACGACACGCCCGCGCACCTGCCCCTTCAGGATCGCTGCCCCCAGCGCGGGCAACTCGGCCAGCGTCGCCGGCTGTTCCATCCGGCGCAGCACCTCCCTCGGCAAATCCCGCGCGATGCGACTCCAGGCCCGGACGCGCAGATCGTAAGGCGCCATGACGCTGTCGATGCCCAGAAGGTTCACGCCCCGGATGATGAAGGGGATGACACTGGTGGGCAGTGCCGTGCCGCCCGCAAGTCCGACAGAGGCGACCGACGAATGGTATTTCATCTGCCCGAGGATGCGCGCCAGCATCACCCCGCCCACCGCGTCGATGCAGCCCGCCCAGGCCTCGGATTCAAGCGGGCGTTTCGACACTTCGGCAAACTCCTCGCGCGGCACGACGCGGGCCGCGCCGATGCTGCGCAGATACTCGGCCCCCTCTGGCCTGCCGGTCACCGCCGCGACCTGGTAGCCCAGCCGCGCCAGCACCGCGACGGCGACCGACCCGACCCCGCCCGAGGCTCCGGTCACGATCACCTCGCCCCGGTCCGGGCTCAGCCCGTGATCCTCCAGCGCCAGGATGCCCTGCATCGCCGAAAGGCCGGCCGTTCCCACCACCATGGCATCCCGCGTCGTCAGTCCCTGCGGCAGGGGCACCAGCCAGTCGGCCTTGACCCGCGCCTTCTGCGCATACCCGCCCCACCAGATCTCGCCCACGCGCCAGCCGCCCAGGATCACCCGGTCGCCCGGGTTGTAGCGGGGATCCTCGCTCGCCTCGACGACGCCCGCGAAATCGACGCCCGGCACATGCGGATAGGTCTTCACCAGACCGCCCCCGCCCGGCCCCATGCAAAGCCCGTCCTTGTAGTTCAGCGTGGTGTACTCGACCCGGACCGTGACATTGCCCGCGGGAAGCCGGTCATCGGTCAGCACCTGCACACCGGCGCTGACGTTCCCCTCGCCATCCTTCTCGACGACCAGCGCCCTGAACCCTGCCATGCCTCGACCCTCCGTTCTGACCGGCAGATCAGGCACGCCGGAACCCTGCCGGTCAAGTGCGGGAAGGGAAACAGAGGTGCGCAGGCTGCCGCATTTCGGACCGGACCTGCACCTTGGCTTGGCAGTTTGCAATTGACGTAGCGCAAACCGGGGCAACCGGCCCGTTTGGGCTATGAACCGCTTGTTGTCGCGCGGGAACGGTCCTAGTCTCGGGTCCGGTTTTCCACTTCTCACGAAAGGACGACGATGAAACTCCAGAACGTGCTTCTCGCGTCGGCAGCGGCGCTGATGCTCGCCGCCCCGCTCAAGGCGGCCGACCCCGAGCTTCTGGTGCTGGACTGGGCCGGCTTCGACATCGAGGGCCTGTTTGCAGCCTATCAGGAAAAGAACGGCGACGCGCCCACCTACACCTTCTTCGGCGACGACGACGAGGCCTTCCAGAAGGTCGCCTCGGGCTTCAAGCCCGACATCGTTCACCCCTGCGTCGCCAGCCTGCCGCGCTACAAGGCCGCGGGCCTGATCGAGCCCTGGGACATCAGCAAGATTCCGGAATATGCCAACATCGACCCGGGCTTCGTGAACAACAGCGCCGTCACCGACGATCAGGGCGTCTGGTTCATCCCGACCGACTGGGGCGCAACGGCGATCGCGTACAACAGCACCGACGTCCCGGCCGAGGACGTGGCTTCGCTTTCGGTCTTCACCAACCCGAAGTATGCCGGCCGCATCTCGATGCCCGACAACAGCGATGACGTCTGGTCGCTGGCCTTCCTCGCCACCGGCGTGACCGACTGGACCACCGCCACGGACGAGCAGTTCCTGGCCGCCGCCGACTGGCTGCGCCTGGCCCACGCCAATGTCCGCGCCTACTGGGCCGACCCCGGCGAACTGGCGCAGCTGATGGCCTCGGGCGAGGTTCAGGTCGCCTGGTCCTGGCCCGACCCCGTCGCGCTGCTCAAGGCCGACAACTTCCCCGTGGGCTACACCCGCGACATCAAGGAAGGCTCGGCCACCTGGTACTGCGGTCTGGTCAACATCAAGGACCAGCCGGGCAGCGAGGAAAAGGCCTATGACTTCGCCAATTCCTTCATCCGCCCGGAATCGGGCCAGCCCCTGCTGGACGCGATCGGCTATGGCCACGCCAACCTGAAGGCACAGGAAGCCGTCGGTGCCGACGTCATGGCCGAAGCCGGCCTTGGCGCCGTGACGACGCCGGTCCTGTTCCAGAGCCCGGTCAGCCAGGAAATGCGCGACAAGATGCTCGAGGAATTCGAGAAGATCAAAGCGGGCTTCTGATCCCGCTGCAAATCGCAAGGATCGGGGGGGCAATGCCCCCCCGTTTCATTTTCGTCAGCGCATTGCGCGGGGGGTCGCATCCCCCTATATTGGGCGGGTCCGGGGCAACCCGGACTATGGACATAAACGCGCCCGTAATAATCGGATCGGACCCGGGGGCGGTACCCGGCGGCTCCACCAAAGCACCCTCGTTGGGGGCAAATGGGGCCGAAACAGGATCGACGGACGCCTAAAGGGGTTTGCTTTGTCTCGGCGGGGTGCCACCGTTATCGGTCCGCAAAGTACAGTTGCCAACGACAACCGTGCTCCGGCAATGGCTCTGGCTGCGTAAGCAGTTCGAGTCGCCGAAACTAAGTCCTTGCGCTTAGCCGCGTAAGGCGGGGTTCGCAGGTACCTGGCAACAGAAACCTGCACCTTCCCCCGGATCGCTGTTTCGGCAAGTATGGCGGCATGTCGTGGCCTGCCGTCGCCCTGCTGACCGCTGCCCTGCCCTCCTCCGCTGCGGCCTGCGAGGTGGCGCTGCTGCTGGCCGTGGACGTTTCGGGCTCGGTCGATCCATCGGAGTACCGGCTGCAGGTCGAGGGAACGGCGACCGCCCTGGCCGACCCCTCGGTGGCCGAGGCGCTGTTCCGTGCCCAGGCTGCCATCGCCGTCGTGCAGTGGTCCGATGCGGCCCAGCAGGGCATCGCCATCCCCTGGACCCGCATCCTGACGCCCGACGCGCCGTTCCGCCTTGCCCAGACCGCCGCAAGGATCGAACGGCAGTTCGATGAAAGCAATACCGCCGTCGGCGAGGCGCTGCTCTGGTCGGCCCGGCTCTTTGATCAGGTCAGCGACTGCCAGCGCCGGGTCATCGACATCTCTGGCGACGGGCCGCAGAACGCGGGCACACCCCTGCCCCCGGCGCGCGGGCAGGTTCTGGCGCAAGGGATCGAGATCAACGCCATCGCCATCGAGGACCCCGGGCAGGCCATCCCGATCACCGAGTTCTACCGGCTGCAAGTGATCGGCGGCCCCGGGTTTGTCGTGACGGCGCACGGCCATCTCGACTATGCAGACGCGATCCGCGCGAAGCTCCTGCGCGAGGTCGAAAAGCCGGGCTACTGAGCGTCAGACCCAATAGGGGTTCGACCAGGCCCGCTTGCCGGCCTTGTCCACCACGGTCACCCGGATCCAGGGCGAATTGCGCAGCCGCTCGCGCTTGACCTCGGCCCGGGTCATCGAATGGCCGTGAACCGCGCGCGCCCCGGTGCCGGTTCCCTGAATGATCACCGAAGACGCGGCCGAGCATTCCACGATCACCGAGGTATCGGTGATCTCTACCCGCCGGATCTCGGGCCCCTGGCTGGAATAGTAGGTTCCGGCCTTCAACGCGGCCAGAAGCGCGTCGGGGTCGTTTTCCTCGGCCTTGACCATGACCCAGCCACCGAAATGGTCGGGCTCGTGGAAATGTGCGTCATCGGTGGCGCAAAGCGATAGCTTCCGCCCCTCGGACAGCAGCAGGTCGTTGATTGCAAAGCCGTCCGGCCGGTCGCAGCCCGCCCAGCAGCCATGGTTGTAGACCTCGACCGCATGGGCGGCCTCGATCCCCCGCGCATCCGCCAGCGTCAGGCCCGACCATTGCGGGTGGGCGATGGCGACAAAGGCCCCCGCATCGACGGCCCGCCGCGCGATCGAGGCGCCGCTTTCCATCCCCTCGTGCACGCCGAAGTCCGGTGCGTTGGGCGGCGCGAAGTCGGGCGGAAGGCCCACCGCAAGGATGTGCCACAGCTCGCCGTTCGCCATCGGCCCCGAATGCAGCTCAGCCCCCAGAATCGTCGTGAAGCCGGGCTTGCGGAAGGGCACCGTATCGACGATCGGATAACCGTAGCTGCCGATGAAATGGTCGGTCAGCGCCAGAAAGTCATAGCCCTCGTCGCGATAGCGGCGGCAGACCTCCTCGGGCTTCAGCACCCCATCCGACCGCGTGGAATGGGTGTGCAGGTTGCCCCGCCAGAATTTCCCCGGTGCCGAAAATGCGTCCGTCATGCGTCCCTCGTTCCGTCCTTGTCCCGGTTCATCCCGGCACAGTCCCATATCCTTGTTACAGCCAGTTCTTCCACTTCAGGAAGAAATAGGTCACCAGCGCCGACATCAGCATCAGCCCCAGCGCCACCGGATAGCCCCAGACCCAGGACAATTCCGGCATGTGAACGAAGTTCATCCCATAGGCCGAGGCAATCAGCGTCGGCGGCAGGAACAGCGCGGCGACCACCGACAGGATGCGCACCGTATTGTTCTGCGACAGGTTCACCATACCCAGCGTCATGTCCGACACATTGGCCAGCCGCGACGACAGGAAATCCGCGTGCACCTCCAGCGCCTGGATGTCGCGCAGCAGCCCCTTGACGACCGGCTTCAGCCCAGCATCAGCACCCCCGCGATCGGCCGTCTGCCCGAAGAAGACCACCGCGCGCTCCATCGTCAGCAGGCCCAGCCGCACGCGACCCAGCGCCTCGCTCTCACGCCCGGCCTGTTCCAGCGCCCGCTGCAAAAGGTGAGGCTTCTGCGGCGCGTCGCCGGAAAACACCTCGCGCGACACCCCGTCCAGCGCGCGGCCCGAGGATTCGAGCAGGTCGGCCATCCGGCCGATGATCTCTTCGACCAGGCCCAGAAACAGCGCCTGCGCCGTGCCGCAGCCTGCCGCACTCTTGTCGGCACGCTCGGGAAAGGTCTCAAAGGGGCGCGGCGCGTGATGGCGCACCGTCACCATCCGCCCGGCCGTCAGGATGAAGGTCACCGGCCCGGAGACTTGCGTCTTTTCAACCGTTTGCCCCGGAAGCACCACGGTCATGTAGTCGACCCCGCTCTCGCGGTAGAGCCGGTTCGAGATCTCGATCTCTTCCATGTCCGCAAGGGTCGGCACCTCGACGCCAAGCGCCCCGACGCGTTCGGACTGCGCAGGCTGGGGCCGCCAGAGGTCGATCCAGGCGGCCCGCGCCAGATCGGCGTCCGGTTCCATCCGAACCACCCGGCCCTCTACCACTTCATAGGCGAACATCATGGCCGGCACCTCGTCACGTGCCGCCATCCCTACGCGCCGCTCCCCTGCCGTCAAGCCCGCTGTCGGGCCGCCAGCACAGGATTACCCCTGCCGGGCCACATTCGCGCCAAAGTCCCGCGTCATGGTCAACGCAAGCTGAAGACCTAAGTGCAGTGAAAGGTATCCCGATGTCCCTGCTGTCCCAGATCAGTTTCGACGAGCTTGTCGGCAGTCTTGTTGTCTGCCTCGTGCTGCGCGAGATCATGATCCTTGCCCTGCCCGACCGCATCGCAGGCCCCGGCGGCTGGCTGATCGACACCGGATCGGACGAGAACCTCTGAATCCCGCGATCAGGCCATTGCCGCGGACGGTTTCCTGACCAAATACTGGCAGGCGAACCGGGAAGAGAAGATGCAGGAATTCACACCGCGGCCCGACACCTCGCGCGATTTGCGCGACGCCCTTGGACGTTTTGCCACGGGCGTGACGGTCGTGACAGCCTCGACGCCGGACGGCCCGGTGGGTATCACCGCAAACAGCTTCACCTCGCTGTCGCTCGACCCGCCGCTGGTGCTGTGGTGCCCGGCACGGCGCTCGACGCGATTCGCGGCCTTCGCCGCAGCGTCCAGCTACGCCATCCACGTCCTTGCCGCCGACCAGCGCGACCTTGCCCTGCGCTTTGCGCGGTCGGGCCACGACTTTTCCGGGCAGGAAGGGTCCCTTTCGCCCGAAGGCGCGCCGCTTCTGTCGGGGTGCCTTGCCCGTTTCGACTGCGCGGCCCATGCCGCGCACGACGGCGGCGACCACGCCATCCTGGTGGGCGAGGTCCGGCGCGTCGTGACCCGCGTTGGCACGCCCCTGATCTTCTGGGGCGGGCGCTACGGTGACTTCCTTCATCACGAGGAATGACCGGCAGCAAATCGCCGATCACCCGGATTCAGGCCGTCCGTTGGCCCAAAACGTGCCTTAATCAGCCGATAACCTTGCAGAACGGCGAAATCGCTCGTCGCCGCATATGCTGTTGCAGGGTCGTGTCATGGAAGTCTTGCCGGTCGGAGGGATCGCCGCGCTCGTCGGGCTCGTCGTGGGCCTCATCATGGGATTCGCGGCCCGGTTCGGCGGCTTCGGCACCCTCAGCGCCCTGCGCTCGGCCTGGGAGCTTGGCGACCAGCGCCGCGTCCGCCTCTGGGGCATCATCATCGGCGTGGCGATCGTCGCCACCTTCGCGCTGGACGCCTTCGGCTATGTCCGCATCGCCGAAACCGCCTATCACGCCGGCCCGCTGCGCCCGATTCCGGCGATCCTGGGCGGCTTTGCCTTTGGCGTCGGCATGGCGCTGGCCGGCAACTGCGGCTTCGAGGCGCTGGTCCGGACCGGCGCGGGCGACGTGCGCGCCCTGATCATCGCGGCGGTGATCGGCATCACGGCCATGATGACGGTCTCGGGCCCGCTGTCCTTCCTGACCGATCTCGCGCGGTCGAGCTATGCCGTCGAAACCCCGGTCGGGATTGCGCATTTCCTGTCGGGCGAGGTCGGGCTTTCGCCCTTCTTCTTTGCCGTCATCCTTGCCTCGCTCTTCATCGCGATGGGGCTGGCCTACATCCCGCTGCGCCGGTCGCCGCAGCGACTGGCCTGGGGGGCCGCTGTCGGCCTGTCGGTGGCCTTTGCCTTTGCCGGTCTGACCTGGATCGACGCCTCGCCCGCCGGGCCGGCGCAAGTCGACGGCCCCTCCTTTGCCGTGCCGATGGGCCAGGCGCTGCTGGCCCTGATGCTGCCCGCCGAACAGGGGCAGAGCTTTGCCGCAGGGCTTGTGGCAGGCGTGCTGCTGGCCGCCTTCCTTGGTGCGATCTTCCGTGGCTTCCACCGCGCCGCCCACACCGAAACCCACATCACGCTGGGGCGGGTCACCCTTGGCGCGGCCCTGATGGGCATCGGTGGCGCCGTCGCCGCAGGCGACATCATTGGCCAGGGCATCGGCGCGATGGCGACGCTCGCCTGGTCCGGCCCGGTCACCCTGATCGCGATCTTCGCAGGCTGCTGGCTCTGCCGCGGCCGGCTGGTCGCGCCACAATCGAGCGCGCTTTACGCGATGCAGGCGTGACCCTCAGCGCATGAAGCGTTTCGAGACCCGCGCCGCCTGACGCACCCGCGCCGCCGCCACCTTGGCGGACTGCGCCGCGGCCTTGTCCTCTTCGGTCATCTCTGCCGCCGGCTTGCCCCTGGTCGAGGCCAGGTCGATCGCCTTGTTCACCCCCATGTTCACCGCGCGGCGGGTGATGATGCGCAGGGCATAGTTCAGAAGTCCGTTCAGGTTCATCCCGCAACTCCCTGTCCTGTTTCGCTCAATCCTCGAACATCTCGCTCTGGCCTGCCAGCATGTCCTCGCCCTCGTCGTCCGGCAGGGCGCTTTCCCCCGGCGCCGGGCGGTTGTCCAGCAGCCCCGCCGCCCGCAGTTCCTTCAGGCCCGGCAGGTCGCGCGCCGATTCAAGGCCGAAATTGTCAAGGAAGCGTTCGGTCACGACAAAGGTCACCGGCCGGCCCGGCGTCATCCGCCGCCGCCCCAGCCGAACCCATTCCAGTTCCAGAAGCTGCTCGACCGTGCCACGGCTGACTGCAACGCCCCGGATCTCCTCGATCTCGGCCCGCGTGCAGGGCTGGTGATAGGCGATGATCGCCAGCGTCTCGATCGCGGCCCGGCTCAGCTTGCGCGTCTCGACGGTTTCCTTCTGCATCAGGAACCCAAGGTCCGGGGCCGTCCGCAGGGCCCAGGCATCGCCAACCTTTGCCACCTGCACGCCCCGCCCCTCGTAGCGGCGGCGCAGGTGCGCCAGCGCCTCGGCCGGGTCCGACCCATGCGGCATCCGCGCCGACAGTTCCGCAACCGTCACCGGTTCGGCCGTCGCGAACAGGATCGCCTCGACCATGCGTTCCTGCTCGGCCATCGGCGGCGCGGCGAACAGCGACTGCGCGATTTCGTCGGTCAAGTCCTTGCCTCCCGCTTGCGGATGCTGATGGGCGAGAAATTCTCGGCCTGCCGGATCTCGATCTGCCCCTGCCGCGCCAGTTCGAGGCTTGCCGCAAAGGTTGCCGCCGTAGCCGACCTCCGCATGGTCGGGTCGGCCCCCCAGCCCTCGGGCAGGTAGGATTGCAGGTCGGTCCACTCCCCGGCAAAGCCGATCATGCCGCGCAGCCGGTCCAGCGCCTGCTCCATCGTATAGACCCGCTCGCGGTCAAAGGCATAGGGGCGGAATTCGTCCTTGGTACGGATCCGCGCATAGGCCTGCATCAGGTCCAGAAGCGTCGCCGTCCAGACCGTCTTGCGCACCCGCGTCACATCCTCGGGCACGCCGCGCACGAAGAAGTCGCGTCCCAGCTGGTCGCGCGCCATCAGCCGCGCCGCGGCCTCCCGCATCGCCTGCAACCGCTCCAGCTGGAAGGCCAGATGCGCCGCCAGATCCTCGCCCGTCGGGCCGTCCTCGGTCGGATCGGGCGGCAGCAGAAGGCGCGATTTCAGGAAAGCCAGCCAGGCCGCCATCACCAGATAATCGGCCGCCAGCTCGATCCGCAGCGCCTTGGCCTGATCGACGAACTTCAGATATTGCTCGGCCAGTTGCAGCACCGAGACCTTGCGCAGATCGACCTTCTGGGTGCGCGACAGCGTCAGCAGCAGGTCAAGCGGCCCCTCGTAGCCATCGACATCGACGATCAGCGCCTCGGCCGCAAGCCGGTCAGCCACATCTGGGACGCCCGCGTCGAAATCGTCAGCCTCAGCCATCGCCTGCGCCTTTCACCAGCGCAGCAAATCTCGCATCAAGATCGGCGGGGTCAACCGCCCCGACCATCGCGCGGCGGGCCAGTGCGCGCGCGCCCCTGATCCGCGCCTCGGGCGTCAGCCCGCCCGCAGCCTCGGCCACCGCGACCATTTCCGCCAGCTTGCCGTTGCAGTGCAGCGCAATGTCGCAACCCGCCGCGATTCCCGCCGCCGCACGCCCGGCAATGCTTCCCGACAGCGCCTCCATCGACAGATCATCCGTCATCAGCAGGCCGTCGAACCCGATCTCCTGCCGGATCAGCGCGATCACCGCGGGCGAGGCTGTCGAGGGCCTTTCGGCATCGACCGCATCCAGCACGATATGCCCCGTCATCGCCATCGGCAGGTCGTTCAGCGCCCGGAACGGGGCCAGGTCGGTCACCCGCAGCTCGTCCAGCGGGGCTGCGACACGGGGGCAGGAATGGTGGCTGTCCACCGCCGCCCGCCCGTGCCCGGGCAGGTGCTTCATCACCGGCAGCACGCCTCCGGCCAGCAGCCCCTCGGCCACCGCACGCGCCCGCAGCGCCACCGTCGCCGGATCGGTGCCGAGGCAGCGGTTGCGCAGGAAGGGATGCGTCTCGGGGCCAGCTATATCGGCACAGGGCGCGCAGTCCGCGTCGATCCCGACCGCGCGCAATTCCCGCCCGATGATCTCGTAACGCAGGCGCAGCACGTCCTCGGCGCGGGCGCCCGCCTGTTCAGCCTCGTCCAGCGGGGGCAGCCACTCGCGCCAGTGCGGGGCGCGCAACCGCTGCACCCGCCCGCCTTCCTGATCGACCAGAACCGGCGCATCCCGCCCCACCGCGTCGCGCAGGGCCGAGGTCAGGCGAAGCAACTGTGCCGGGTGTTCGACGTTGCGGGCAAACAGGATGAACCCGAAGGGATCGGCGTCGCGGAAGAACCGCGCCTCGTCAGCGCCAAGCTCGGCCCCGGCGCAGCCGAAGATGGCGGCAGCCTGCGCCAATCAGCGCACCTGCGCCGGTACGCAGGTCGCGTTCTGCTCTTCCAGCACGGCACAGAAGCGCCGCGCGTCCTGCACGTCGGCAAAACCC
>JBJOQI010000394.1:0-4094 GCA_046050045.1 Pseudomonadota bacterium
CAGGCAGGATCGTGCGTTCCAGATGGTCGCGCCGGGCGGCGGTGAAGAGCAGGATCTCGGTTTCGGCCGACCAGCGTGCGGGGTCGCCTTCGAGAACGAGGCGGCGGATTTCCTCGGCCCCCGGGCTGCCGCCGGGTTCGCGCGTGAGCGTGACGTCGCGGCCAAGAGCGGACAGGGCATCGGCCAGAAGCCTTGCCTGCGTCGACTTGCCGGACCCGTCGATGCCCTCGAAGGAAATGAACATTGGGGGGCGTCCGCGCCGGTCAGCTGCCGACAAGCGACATGGCGCGGCCGGCGATCTGCCCGGCCGCGACGCGGATGCGCCCGAAGAAGCCGGCGCGCGGCACATCGGCCGCCGCGACAAGCGGGATCGTCACCGGGTCGCGGTCGGGAAGTGTCAGGATCAGATCGCCCAGCGCATCACCCGCCTTGACCGGGGCGAGGACCGGCTGGCGAAAGGCAACCTCGCCTGCGATCCGGTCCTGCACGAGCGAGGGCAGCAGCATCGAGACATCCTCGGCCACCGTCAGGCTGACGGTTTCTTCGGCGCCGAGGAACACCGGGGCCCGGGCAATCTCGGTGCCCTTGCGGGCGACGGTCTTCTGCGCGAACTCGCGGAAGGCCCAGGTGGCGATGCGTTCGGATTCCTCGGCCCGTTCCTCCATGCTGGCAAGGCCCGAGATGACGAAGACGATGCGGCGGCCGTTCTGGATGGCCGAGCCGACAAGGCCGTATCCCGCCTCTTCGGTGTGGCCGGTCTTGAGCCCGTCGGCCCCGATGCCGAGGCCCAGAAGCGGGTTGCGGTTGAAGCGGTTGTCGGGCGAGCGGCCGTCGAACTCGAACTCGGTCAGGGCGAAGTAGCCGTAGTACTCGGGGAACTGGGTGATGAGCCGGATCGCGAGCAGCCCGAGGTCATGGGTGCTCATCTCGTGCCCCGGCGCGGGCCAGCCGGAGGAATTGCGGAAGGTCGAGTGCATCATGCCGAGCGCGCGGGCGCGTTCGGTCATCTTGGTGGCAAAGGCCTCTTCCGACCCGCCGAGGCCTTCGGCCACCACGACGCAGGCATCGTTGCCCGAGTTGACGATGATGCCCTTGATCAGCTCTTCCGCAGTGGGGCGGTCGGTTTCGTCGAGGAACATGGTCGAGCCGCCCATGCCCCGCGCCCGCGCCGAGACGCCGAAGCGGTCGTCAAGGCGGACGCGGCCGTCCTTCAGCGCCTCGAACAGCATGTTCAGCGTCATCAGCTTGGACATCGAGGCCGGCGGCAGCGGCGTGTCGGCATTCTTGGCCAGGAGCACCGTGTCGTTCGTCAGGTCGTAGACCCAGGCCGAGCGTGCGCGGGTGTCGAAGGCCAGCGCGGGCAGGGCGGCCAGCATGGTGCCGAGCGCGGCGAGGATCAGGGCGACGAGGCGGGTACGAACCATGCGGAGGCTCCTGTCATCCTTTCACGGGATAGGCGTCGGGATAGCCGATGCCCTTGACGCGGGCGGCGAGGGCGTCGCGTTCGGCCACGCTGGCCGCGGGGCCGACGATCACGCGCCAGAAGGTCTTGCCGTTGCTGGCGTCGGTCTTGACGGTCGCGGTCATGCCGGCGGCCTTCATCTGGTCGGCGGCGCGCTGGGCGTTGCCCTCGACCGAGAAGATGCCGATCTGGACATAGGCGCGGTCGATCCCGCCTGCGGGCAGGGTGGCGGCGATCGGGGCCGCGGCGATCGGGGCCGATGCGGCCGGCGCGGCACCAAGCGTGCCCGAAGCGATCGGGGCACCGGGGGCCGGACCTGCGGCGGCGTCCGGAGTTGCCGCGGCGGTTGCATCAAGCGGGGCGTCGGCGGCGGCATTGCGCTTGGCACCGAAGATGCCGCCGAAGAGGCCCTTGCGCTTTTTCGGGGCCTCGGGGGTAGCGGCGGGATCCGCGACCGAGCCGTCATCGGCCAGCGCAACGGCCGCGGGCTCGGTGGCGGGGGCGATGCCCTCGGCTTCGTCCAGCGCGGCAGCGGCGGTGGCGGCGATGTCGGTCGCGCCGGTGGCCCCGCCTTCGGCTGCCGCTTCGGCTGCCGGAGCGGCGGGTGCGGCAGGGGCTGCCGGTTCCTCGCGCCGCAGGGCGACGACGCTGACCTCGGTCGGGGCGCCGGCGAGGATTTCGAGCGCGGCGGCGGCGTCGGAGGACATCTGCAGGCTGGGGCCGGGGTTTGCGGCCTCGCGCCGGAACAGAGCGCCGATGACCGACTTGCCGTTCTTGGTGTTGCGGATGATGACCCGCTGCGGCTCGGTCACGTCGGAATGCGCGACCCAGACACCGCCGAGCGAGGGGCGGCCGTCCCAGAGGCCCGCGTCGGTGACCGAGAAGAGGTCGGGTGCCTCGACATCGCGGGCCACGAGCGAGAGGTTCTCGCCGGTGGAAATGCCGGTGCCGGCGTCGGTCGCCTCGGCTGCCGGAGCCTGCGATGCGCCGGTGCCCGCGCCCTGCTGGCAGCCCGCAACAAGGACCACGGCGGAGGCCGCCATCAGCACCTGCGCGAATGTTGCTTTGTTCATTCCTGCCCCTTTCAACGGCAAGGGGCCGAAGCACCCCTGCGGTCTGTCCTGTTCCATGTGCCGCCGGGCCTTCACCGGGACCGTGCCGCACCTGCCTCTGCCGCGCTTTTGGGGCGCGTCGCGCGCGATCTTAGCGGAGGGGCGCGCGGAACGAAAGGCCGCGTCCGCCTGCCTGCGGGCTTTTGCCGGCGCACATCTGCGCGAGGCGGGGCGGGAGCGCGAAGCAGAGGCGCGAGGCGGGGGCCGGGCCGGAGACCGGGGTCGGGCGGCGGGCAAGGGCCGGTCCGACCGGAACGGGGCGGTCGGGCCACCGGAGACCGGCCAAGGGGCCGCCGGCGAGGCGCCGTGGCAAGGGGTGCCGCCCGCGCCGGGCGGCCCGGATGGCGGCAGGCGCGGGTCGCCCCTGCCGGGCGCACCGGATGGAGGTGGCTTCGCGTTCCGCCCATGCCGCGCGTCCCGGACACCGGCGCAGGGCCGTCGCGGCCCCCGTCCCCGGGGCGCTTCCGTCAGGGAGGCATAGTGTCACGCAAGCCCGCCCGCCCCCTTGCGTCCGCCCCCTCTTCCATGCGGAACCGCGCCATGCTAGGCGCGCCCTGTCGGAGGAGTGGCCGAGCGGTTTAAGGCACCGGTCTTGAAAACCGACGTGGGTGAAAGCCCACCGTGGGTTCGAATCCCACCTCCTCCGCCACTTGCCCTAGCGAAAGCGTTCTCCCGATCCGGCTATGGCCGGATTTTTCCGTTGATTTCGAGGGTTATGCGGGTGGGGCTGAGAACCGAAGTCTGCGCCTAGATCCCCGGTACCGGTCTCTCCGGGCAGAGATTCTCTGGACCTGATGACTGCGCCGCTTTGGTGTTCAGGTCGTAAAGCATTGCGAGGGAACACGTTTTCATTCCCGGTGATCTGGGTTGGATTCCGGTTCCGTCTGAGCCCGGTGGGACAGGGGTCAAACTCCGCCGGATCAAAGCTGTGGATAGAAGCAAGCAGTCAGATAGGGTGAAAAACGGACTGAATCTTGTCCAGCACCATGAGTGAAGGAAGACAGGATTGGACGGCTGCAGGCTTCTTGCGCGCTGAGAAGAGGTGTTTTGACGGGGTCGGCAGCTGCCAAGAGCGAGGGAATGGAATCCTTGACCTGAAGAAACGGAGGCGATTTCTTGGAGTACATGGCCAGCCTCGGCACTGTTTGGAGCGAGCAAGATGTCGACGGAAACCTCCTGACACGTGAGATCACCAAGTGCCTTCGGCGGCTGGCGCGGATTGGCACTGGTGTTTTGGTCGTCATTGGCACTCGGCTCCGGACGATCTTCTGACACGTACCAGCATGAGACCGCCGGCCTGACCGAAGTAGGAGCACATTTTGGCTGTAGCACGATCCCTTTCGGTGACCCCTAGCGGCCTTGCAATCTCATATGGCCTGTTCGGTGGGCTATATATTGTATTCAGTGACAGCCTGCTTGTCCAGCTTGCCGGAGACTACTCCGTCTATGCGCAATTGCAGACGGCAAAGGGCTGGGCCTTCATCCTAGTGACCTCGATTGCGCTTTGGGCCCTGTCTCGA
>JBJOQI010000395.1:0-2974 GCA_046050045.1 Pseudomonadota bacterium
TGGAGCTGGGCGGCAAGGCCCCGGTCGTGGTGTTCGACGACGCCGACATCTCGGAGGTGGTCGAGGGGCTGCGGGCCTTTGGCTACTACAATGCCGGGCAGGACTGCACGGCGGCCTGCCGGATCTATGCGGGCAAGAAGATCTACGACAACTTCGTGGCCGACCTGACGGCGGCGGTGGCCTCGATCGGGCTTGGCCACGAGGACGACAGCCAGAACGAGATCGGGCCGCTGATTTCCATGCGCCAGCGCGACCGGGTGGCGAGCTTCGTGAACCGGGCGCGCGAACAGAACCACATTCACGTCACGACGGGTGGCGAAACGATCGAGAACGGCGGGTTCTTCTACAGGCCCACGGTGGTCGCCGGCGCGAAGCAGAGCGACGAGATCGTCCGGCGCGAGGTCTTCGGGCCGGTCGTCTCGGTCACGCCCTTCGGCGAGGTGGACGAGGCGGTGACCTGGGCCAACGACAGCGACTATGGCCTGGCCTCGTCGGTCTGGACGAAGGACGTGGGCCGCGCGATGGCGACGGCGGCGCGGCTGCGCTATGGTTGCACCTGGATCAACACCCACTTCATGCTGGTCAGCGAAATGCCGCATGGCGGGCTGAAGCGGTCGGGATACGGCAAGGACCTGTCGTCCTACGCGCTTGAGGATTACACGGTCGTGCGGCATGTGATGGTGAAGCACGGGTAATCCTTTCCCGGCGGCTTGTGGTCCGGGGGAGGGCGGGATGCGGAAACTGCTGCTCATCATCATCGACGGCGTGCCTTACCGGAACTGGCGGCGGCTGTTTGGCAACCTCGAAGGCTGGGTGCAGTCGGGCGAGGCACGGGTCTGGCGGCACCGGTCGGTGCTGCCCTCGACCTCGGCCTCGTGCTATGCCTCGATCCACACCGGGGTGCCGCCGCAGGTGCATGGCTCCTGGGGGAACAGTGACGTCTTCCGGCTGGCGCAGCCGGACGTGTTTTCCGAAGTGACGACGGCGGGCGGCACGACCGGGGCCGTGACCCATTCCTTCTGGTCGGAATTCTTCAACCGCGCGCCCTTCGATGCCGTGCGCGATCTGGAATATGACGAGCCGGGCGGGCCGATCACGCACGGGCGGTTCCACACGATGACGGGCGACAGCAGCTACAATCAGGCGACGCCCTCGGACCACGACCTGTTTGCCACGCTGACCATGCTGACCGAGCGGTTCGGGATCAATTACGGCATCCTGCATACATGCACGCTGGACAGCCTCGGGCACCGGGTGTTTCACGACTGCGTCGAGATGGACGACGCCTGCTACCGGCTGGACTACGTGCTGGCGCCCTTCATCGCGCGCTGGCGGAAAGCGGGCTACGAGGTGATGGTGACCGCCGACCACGGGCAGGACAGCCGTGGCCATCATGGCGGTCCGGGCGAGGACCAGCAGGATGCCGCGCTTTACTGGTTCGGGGGCGGCGAGGGGCCGGGGCCGGATGCCGTGATCGACCAGTTGCAGCTCGCGCCGACGATCCTGACCCGGCTGGGCGTGCCGGCGCCCGCGACGATGACGGCGGGGTCGTTCCTGAAGTAGAGGTATTGGCCCGAATAGGCAGGTGACTATTCGGGCAAGAAGCGCCACTTCACCCCCGGAAATCCTCGCCGTCCTGATCGAGCAGGGCCTTGATCTCGTTCAGGAAATGCCCTGCCGTGCTGGGGTAGTCATCCCAGTCCTGTGCGGTTTTCTCGGCCACCTCTGGCGACAGCATCCGCAGCGGTTGCCCGGTCTGCAGCGCGCGGACATAGGTTTCGGCGGCGCGCTCGAAATAGTAGAGCGTGTTGAAGGCATCGGCCACGTCGCGCCCGATCACCAGAACGCCGTGGTTGCCCATGATCATGGCGCGCACCTTCGGGTCGGCCAGCATCGCGGCGCAGCGCTCGCCCTCGGACTCGAAGGCCATGCCGCCGTAGCCGGTGTCCACGACCTGCCGCTGCCCGTAGAACATGCAGGCGTTCTGGTCGAGCGGCGGCAGTCGGCTGTCGGCAAGGCAGGCCAGCACCGTCGCATGGACGGAATGGACATGCATGACGCAGCGCGCATGCGGCACCCGGCGGTGGATCGAGCCATGCAGGCCCCAGGCCGTGGGA
This sequence comes from Pseudomonadota bacterium, assembly GCA_046050045.1. Classification (GTDB taxonomy): domain Bacteria; phylum Pseudomonadota; class Alphaproteobacteria; order Rhodobacterales; family Rhodobacteraceae; genus JAOADN01. The sequence continues at coordinate 2,118 of JBJOQI010000395.1, forward strand.
TCGGGCGCGCCGGGGCGGTTCAGCGTGTCGGGGTCCGTCGCGTCGAGCAGCAGCAGGTCCGACGCCTTCATCCGCGAGAAATGCCGCGCGAAGGGGTTGATCAGGAACTGCGTGCCCTCGGCGTTGACCGCCAGGCTGAAGTGGTTCGCCACCGCTTCGTGCATGTTCAGCCGCGCGGTCCAGCGGAAGGCGGCGGCAAGGTCGGTGCGTTCCGCGATATGGGTCAGGTTGGCGCGGGACTGGTCATTCATTCCGGCTCTCCTTCACGGTGTCGGCCCCGGCGGCGGGGGTCAAGAGGATGGCAACAAGGACAAGCAGGCCCGCCAGCGCCTCGCGCGGGCCGACGGCGTCGCCCATCACGACCCAGCCCACGGCAAACATGGTGGGCAGTTCCAGCGACCCGATGGCCCCTGACTTGGCCGCGCCGATCTTGGGCACGAAGTAGGTGTAAAGCAGCTGCGGCAGAAGCGCGGTGACCAGCGACAGGCCCAGGATCAGTGCGACTTCGTGCAGGTCCGACGGGATCGCCTGATCGCGGGGCAGCTGCATGACCAGCGGCGTCAGGCCGGTCACCGACCCCAGCGAAAAGGCCGCGATGCGCGAGGGCAGCGGCAGGTGCACCAGCTTGTGGGTCAGCACGTTGATGCCCAGCCCGAAGCCCGCCGGCGCGGCCAGCGCCAGGAGGACCGCGCCAAGTCCGAAGCCCGTGGCCCCCGCGGTCGCCCCCTGCGCGACGATCAGCGCGGCGCACAGGATGATTGCCCCGCCGATCCAGGCGCGCAGTTGCGGGCGGTCGCCGAAGAAGGCCCAGCCCACCACCAGAACGAAGAGCGGATAGGTCATGTAAAGGACGCCCG
>JBJOQI010000396.1:0-5779 GCA_046050045.1 Pseudomonadota bacterium
ATCCGCGCCAACCTGCCCGAGGAGTTGCGCGGGCCCGGCATCGTCCTGTCGACGATGGAGCGGCGGATCATCCCGACCGGCCTGCGCGTCGCGATCCCGCCGGGGTTCGAGATCCAGATCCGCCCGCGATCCGGCCTGGCGCTGAAATACGGAATCAGCCTGCCCAATACACCCGGCACCATCGACAGCGACTACCGCGGCCCGCTCGGTGTGTTGCTGATCAACTACGGGGCCGATCCCTTTCACATCGCGCATGGCGACCGGATCGCGCAGATGATCGTGGCCCCGGTGGTGCAGGCCGCGTTCCGGGCCGTGGATGCGCTGGATGCCACGTCGCGCGGCGACGGCGGCTTCGGCTCGACCGGGCGGGGGTAGCGGGGTGGCCGTCCTTCTTTCCGCGCTGGCCCTTGCCGCACTGGGCCTTGTCCTGCGCCTGCCGAAGCGGCTGATCCTGGGGGCTCTGGCCGCGCTTTATGCTGCCGTCCTTCTGGCGCATCTGGTGCTGCCGTCCGACAGTTCCTTGCCCCGCGCCATCGGCGGCGACCTGCAAGGCTGGGGGGCTCTCGGTCTGCTGGCGGCGCTGGCTTTCGGCTACCGCGCGGTTCTGCGCCGGGTCAGGGCGAAGGCCGCGGGCGCTGCGACTGCGCCCGACCCCCGGGCCGCATCGGGCAGCTTCTCCGAAGCCGAGCTCGACCGCTACGCCCGCCATATCGTGCTGCGCGAGGTGGGCGGGCAGGGGCAGAAACGGCTGAAGGCCGCGCGGGTTCTGGTGGTGGGGGCAGGCGGGCTGGGCAGCCCCGCGCTGCTCTATCTGGCGGCAGCGGGGGTCGGCACCGTCGGGGTGATCGACGACGACACTGTCTCGGTCTCGAACCTGCAACGGCAGATCGTCCATGCCGATGACCGGGTCGGAATGCCCAAGGTCTTTTCGGCCGAAATTTCACTCAAGGCCGTGAACCCGCATGTCACGGTCCGCCCCTACAACCGGCGGCTGACCCCCGAAATCGCGGGCGAGCTATTTGCCGAGTATGACCTGATCCTTGACGGGTCCGACAATTTCCGCACGCGCTATCTGGTGAACGACGCCGCCGTCGCTGCGGGCAAGCCGCTGATCTCGGCGGCCATCGCGCAATGGGAGGGCCAGATCAGCCTTTATGACCCCGCCCGCGGCGCGCCCTGCTTTGCCTGCGTCTTCCCCGAAGCTCCCGCCGAAGGCCTGGCCCCGACCTGCGCCGAGGTCGGCGTGGTGGGGGCCCTGCCGGGTGTCGTCGGCGCGATGATGGCGGTCGAGGCGATCAAGGAGATCACGCGGGCGGGCGAAAGCCTGCGCGGGCGGATGCTGATCTATGATGCGCTCTACGGCGACAACCGGGTGATGCGGCTCAGGCGGCGCGACGCTTGCGCGGTCTGCGGCGGGATCCATCCCGCCGCCTGACCACCATTGCCCGAGGGATCAGCCGATCCGGTAGCTCGACGCGGTCACGCCGCCGAACAGGCCCTTGTCGTGATAGACCATGCGCGCGGCCTCGCCCTCGGCGGCACCAAGCGCCACGAAAAGCGGCACGAAGTGATCCTCTTCGGCGTGGCAGACCCGGGCATAGGGCGCAGTTTCCCAGTCGATCAGGGCCGCCGTCCGGTCGGCGGGCGCGGCCGCCATCGTCCCGGCCAGCCAGGCATCGAAGGCCTCGGACGGCACCTTTGCCCCCGGCCCGAACAGGCGCAGATTGTGGTACGACAGGCCCGAACCAACGATCAGCACGCCCTCATCCCGCAGGGGTGCCAGGGCGCGGCCCAGCGCGAAGTGCTCTGCCGGGCTGTAGCCCTTGCGCAGCGAGACCTGGAAGACCGGCACGTCGGCTTCCGGGTACATTACATAGGCGGGCACGAAGCAGCCGTGATCGAAGCCCTGGTTGGCATCCAGCCGCACCGGAAGCCCCGCCGCGGCAATCAGGTTTGCGGCTCGTTCGGCCAGCGCGGGCGCGCCGGGGGCGGGATAGACGATCTCGAAGGTGTGCTTCGGAAAGCCGTGATAGTCGTAGACCATCGGCGGATTGGCCGAGGACATGACCGCAAAGTTGTTGTCCTCCCAGTGGCCCGAGACCATCAGGATCGCCTTCGGCTTTTCCCCAAGTTCGGCCACCATCTCGCGGAAGCTGCGTTCAAGGTTCACGAACTGGGCGCGCCAGTCGGGCAGCCATGGCCAGGGCCCGCCGCCGTGGCTGATGAAATAGGTGGGGAGTCTTCCGGCCATGATCGCCTCCAAGTTCCGTTTGACTGAAAATGGGGGCATCGCGCCTGTGACGCAATCGCAGACTCTGGGCCGCCTTGCGAGGTCAGTCTGCATCCATGCACAGATTGCCCACGGGTCCGCGCGCGGTGTCCTGAACCCCTTGCCCCTGCACCCCCTTGCCGCCGCCCACGCGCCCGCGCCATAGTCGCGCATCGCTTCTGACGGGGAGTCAACCAGAATGAAAACCATTGCCGCCGCCCTCGGGCTTGCCGCGCTGTCCGCCACCGCCGCCCTTGCCCAGGACCTGCCGGACCTGGCGGGCCGCGAGATCGTCGTGGTAACTGAAAACGCCTATCCGCCGCTGCAGTTCCTCGACAAGGACGGCAAGGCGATCGGCTGGGAATACGACGCCATGGCCGAGATCGCCAAGCGCCTGAACGCCACCATCGCCTATGAAAACACCAGCTGGGACGCGATGATCCCCGCCGTGTCCGAAGGCCAGTATGACCTCGGCATGACTGGCATCACCATCAAGGACGAGCGCAAGGAGCAGGTCGACTTTTCCGACCCCTACATGCTGTCGCAGCAGCTGATGATCGTGCGCGGGGACGAGGCGCGGTTCACCGACGCGGCCTCCTTCGCGGCCAACCCGGACCTTCTGATCTCGGCCCAGCCCGGCACCTCGCCCTTCTATGCCGCCGTCTACAACATCCTGGACGGCGACGAGGCGAACCCGCGCATCAAGCTGTTCGAAACCTTCGGTGCCGGGCTCGAGGCGCTCAAGGCGGGCGACGTCGACCTGACGCTGTCGGATTCGACCGCTGCCAACGGCTATGTCGCGGCCTCGAACGGGGGTCTCAAGATCATCGGCGAGCCGCTTGCGTCGGAGGAATTCGGCTTCATCTTCCCGAAGGGCTCGGACCTTGTTGCGCCGATCAACGCGGCGATTGCCAGCATGAAGGCCGACGGCACGATCGAGGCGCTGAACCAGAAGTGGTTCTTCGACTACAAGTTCGAGTGATCGCGAAAGACCGGCCCCGCCCGCCGGGCGGGGCCCGCCCATGATCCCCGGACCTTCCCAGGACAAGGACTTTCCCTGGTGGCTCGTCATCCTTGCGGTGACGGGCCTTTGGCTGTTCTGGCAGGTGCTGGCGAACGATCTTTATTCCGACGTGCTGCGGACCTTGGGCAAGGGCATCTGGGTCACGGTCTGGGTGACGGTCGTCGCCTATGTCTCGGCCTGCCTGATCGGGCTGGCGCTGGCCGTCGCCTCGCGGTCGCGCTGGCTGGTGCTGCGGCAGGGCGCGCGGCTCTACATCGAGGTCGTCAGGGGCATCCCGATCCTGGTTCTGCTGCTCTACGTGGCCTTCGCCGCCACGCCCGCCTTTGTCGCGGCCTGGAACTGGGTGACCGGGCCGCTTGGCCTCGACCCGATGCGCGCCCGCGACGTGCCGCTGGTCGCGCGGGCCGTGATCTCGCTGACCATTGCCTATTCTGCATTCCTCGCCGAGATCTTCCGCGCCGGGCTGCAGGCCGTGGACCGTGGCCAGATCGAGGCCGCAGAGGCGCTGGGCCTGAACCGCTGGCAGCGCTTTCGCCATGTCGTCTTTCCGCAGGCCTTCCGCATGATCCTGCCCCCCCTGGGCAATGATTTCGTGGCGATGGTCAAGGACAGCAGTCTCGTGTCCGTTCTGGGCGTGGCCGACATCGCGCAACTGGGCAAGGTCACGGCGGCGGGCAACTTCCGCTACTTCGAGACCTACAACGTGGTGGCGCTGCTCTACCTGACGATGACCATCACCCTGTCGCTCGGCCTGCGCCGGGTCGAGGCGCGGTTGCGCCAGCGCCAGGGGTGAGGTGGGGAGGCGCTGCCTCCCACACCCCTCCGGAGTATTTGCAGACCGAAAATGGGAAGAGGCTGGAACCTGGCCGACGTCGGCCCTAGCTTTCCCGACGAAGGAGACGCCCCATGACCAATCCCCTGCTTGCCCCCTGGACCGCTGATTTCGCGATGCCGCCCTTTGCCGCGATCCGGGACGAGGATTTCGCGCCCGCCTTCGATGCCGCACTGGCCGAGGCGCGAGCGGCCATTGCGGCCATCGCCGGGAATCCCGAGGCCCCGACCTTTGCCAACACCATCGAGGCGCTGGAACTGGCAGAAGCGACGCTCGACCGGGTGGCAGGGGTCTTCTACAACCTCGCCGGGTCGGATTCGAACCCCGCGCGCGAGGCGCTGCAGCGCGATCTTGCGCCACGCATGGCAGCCTTTTCGTCGGAAGTGACGATGAACGAAGACCTTTTCGCCCGGATCGAAAGCCTTTGGAACGCACGCGATGCCCTCGGCCTTTCGTCCGAGCAAATGCGGGTGCTGACGCTTTACCGCCGGATGTTCGTCCGCGCCGGCGCCAAGGTCGCGGGCGAGGGGCGCGAGCGGCTGAAGGCGGTGAAGGAACGCCTGGCCGTCCTGTCCACGCAGTTCACCCAGAACCTTCTGGCCGATGAACGCGACTGGTTCCTGCCCGTGACCGCCGACGACCTTGCGGGCCTGCCCGATTTCGTCGTCGCCACCGCCCGCGCCGCCGCGACCGAGCGTGGGGGCGAGCGCGGGGCCGAGGGCTACGGCCTGACGCTGAACCGCTCGCTGATCTTGCCCTTCCTGCAATTCTCGCCCCGCCGGGACCTGCGCGAGCTGGCCTGGCGGGCCTGGGTCGCCCGGGGCGAGAACGGCGGCGCGACCGACAATCGTGCAGCCGCCGCCGAAACCCTGAAGCTGCGCGAGGAACGCGCCCGCCTGCTGGGCTACGAAAGTTTCGCCGCCTACAAGCTGGAACCCGAGATGGCCAAGACGCCCGGCGCGGTGCGTGACCTGCTGATGCGGGTCTGGCAACCGGCGAAGGCGAAGGCCGAGGCCGACGCGCGGGTGCTCGAGGCGATGATGCACCGCGATGGCATCAACGGGCGGCTGGAACCCTGGGACTGGCGCTACTATGCCGAAAAGCGGCGCAAGGCCGAGCATGACCTCGATGAGGGGGAACTGAAGCCCTACCTCTCGCTCGACCGGATGATCGCGGCGCAGTTCGACACGGCGGGGCGGCTTTTCGGCCTGTCGTTCCGGGAACTGGACGCGGACCTCTACCACCCCGACGCCCGCGCCTGGGAGGTCACGCGGGATGGCCGCCATGTCGCGGTCTTCATCGGCGACTACTTCGGGCGCGCCTCGAAACGCTCGGGGGCCTGGTGTTCGTCCTTCCGCAGCCAGCGCAAGCTTGGCGAGGATGTGCGGCCCATCGTCGTCAACGTCTGCAACTTTGCCCGACCGGCCGAGGGCAGCCCCGCGCTTCTGTCCTATGACGACGCGCGGACGCTGTTCCACGAATTCGGCCATGCGCTCCACGCGATGCTGTCCGACGTGACCTACCCGATGATTTCCGGCACCAGCGTGGCGCGCGACTTCGTCGAGCTGCCGAGCCAGCTTTACGAACACTGGCTGGAAGTGCCCGAGGTGCTGGAGGCACACGCCCGCCACGCCGTGACCGGCGAGGCGATGCC
>JBJOQI010000397.1:0-6274 GCA_046050045.1 Pseudomonadota bacterium
CTGATCCTGGAAGATGACGGATCGTGGGCTGTCCTGACCGACATCCTGGGCGACGAGGACCACCTCGGCGACATGGACTTCAAGGTCGCGGGCACCTCGAACGGCATCACCTCGCTGCAGATGGACATCAAGGTGGCTGGCATCACGCCCGCGATCATGAAGCAGGCGCTGAGCCAGGCCAAAGACGGCCGCCTGCACATCCTGGGCGAGATGTCCAAGGCCCTGTCGGGCGCGCGGTCCGAGTTCTCGGCCCATGCCCCGCGGATCGAGACGATGACGATCCCGACCGACAAGATCCGTGAAGTGATCGGCTCGGGCGGCAAGGTCATCCGCGAGATCGTCGAGGTCTCGGGTGCCAAGGTCGACATCAACGACGACGGCGTCATCAAGATCGCCTCGGCCAACGCCGATTCGATCAAGAAGGCCTATGACATGATCTACTCGATCGTGGCCGAACCCGAGGAAGGCAAGATCTACACCGGCAAGGTGGTCAAGCTCGTCGACTTCGGCGCCTTCGTGAACTTCTTCGGCAAGCGCGACGGTCTGGTGCACGTGTCCCAGATCGCCAGCAAGCGCCTGAACCATCCGAACGAGATCCTGAAGGAAGGCCAGGAAGTGAAGGTCAAGCTTCTGGGCTTTGACGAGCGCGGCAAGGTCCGCCTCGGCATGAAGATGGTGAACCAGGAGACCGGCGAGGAACTCGCCCCCGAGAAGAAGGAACGGGAAGAGGCCGATCAGGCTTAACTCTTCCCCCCTCTCGCGATAGGAACGGCCCGGGTCATATTGGCCCGGGCCGTCTTGCATCAGGGCACCGATGAACGATCTTTCCGCACATGCCCGCGTGACCGTGGTGACGGTCGCCTATGACAGCATGGCGGTGCTGCCGCAGATGCTCGCCTCGGTGCCGGGTGACGTGGCGGTGGTGATCGTCGACAACTCGCCCGCCGCCGACCCGGCCCTGGCCCGGCTGGCCGAGGCCCGTGGCGCGCGCCTGATCCGCAACGACCGCAACCTCGGCTTCGGCGCGGCCTGCAACATCGGTGCGCATGCGGCCGGGACCGAATTCCTGTTCTTCCTGAACCCCGACGCGCTCTGCAGCCCTGACACCATCGCCCGCCTTGTCGCCGCGATGGGCCGCTACCCCGAGGCCTCGGCGCTGAACCCGCGGATGGCCGACGCCGAAGGCCGGCTTCAGTTCCGTCGGCGCAGTTCCATCGTGCCGCGGCGCGAGTGGATGCCGCGCCTGAAGTATAGGTCCGACACCGTGGTCCCGGTCCTGTCAGGGGCGGCCATGCTGGTCCGCGCCGCCGACTTCCGCGCGGTGGGCGGCTATGACGAGGCGATCTTCCTCTATTGCGAGGATGACGACCTGTCGCGCCGCCTGCGTGCCGAACGCGGGCAATTGCTGGCGATCTTCGATGCGCTTGTCATCCATCACGAGGGCCATTCCTCGGCACGCACGCCGGAAATGGCCGCCTTCAAGGCCCGGCACATGGGCGAAAGTTATGTCTATGCCAGCCGGAAACACGGCAAGCCCTTGGCCTTTCCGCGTGCGCTCCTCTCGGCGCTGCTGCATTTCCTGTCGCCCTTCGACTGGCGCGACCCCCGGCGCATGGCCAAGCATCGCGGCTTTCTGGAAGGGGTGCTGGCCGGGAACCGGATCCCTGTCTTGCAGCGTGTCCCGAACCGCTGGTTCGGCCCGGCGCTGCGTCTGCCCGACACCTGGAAGGTGCAGCGCGAACTGCACCGCTTTGCCGGGCAGCTCGTCGCCTTCCCGCGCGAGGCAGCGCTCTACCTTTTTTCGACGCCCTACAACGACCTGATCCTGTCGCGCCGCCGCAAGTCCTGGGCGGGTGCCATCCCATTCGGCCCGCGCGTTGCGATCGTCCTGCTGTTTCCACGCGACGGCCTGCAGCCCAGCCACCTTGCCATGCTGCGCTACTTCTCGGACCGCGGGTTTTCCAATGTCGTGGTCTCGAACCTGCCGCTGGCCGAGCCCGAACGCCAGCAGGTGCTCGATCTTTCCGCGCGCCTGATCGAACGGCAGAACTTCGGCTACGACTTCGGCGGCTACCGCGACGGTGTGCTGTCGCTCGGCGCCGACTTCCCCCGGGTCGAGCAGCTTGTGCTGATCAACGACTCATCGTGGTTCCCGCTGCCCGGTGCCCGCGACTGGCTCGCCGATGTCGCGGCGACCGGGGCCGACTATGTCGGCGCCTCGACCCATTACTCCGTGCCGCGCATCCTGCCGCGCTTCTTCCGCTCGATCGAATGGTCCTACGGATTTGCCAGCAAGCATGTCCACTACGGCTCCTATGCGCTGTCGGTCGGGGCAGAGATCCTCCGCGACCCGGACTTCATGACCTACTGGCGGCGCTTCCGCCTGACCAACGACAAGCACAAGGTCGTCCGCCGGGGCGAGGCAGGCCTGACGCGCTGGGTGCTGAAGCGCGGCTATACCCATGCCGAAACTCTGGGCATCGCCACGCTCGACCGCGAACTGCTGGCCTTGCCGGACGATGAACTGCGCGACATCGCCCGCGACACGATCCTGCCCTTCGATGCCGAGATGCGCGACGAAAAGATTGCCGCCCTGGCGTCGGGCGGTCTGTCAAAGCGGGAACTCGTCTCACTGATCCTGACCGCGGCGGCCCGGCAGGGCGCAAGCTACACGCTCGCGCCCTATTCGATCTTTCACCGCGGCTTTGCCTTCCTGAAGAAGGGCCCCTGCCGCACCGACCGCGATTCGGCCGAGGCGACCTTGCGCCTTGCGGCCCGCCTGCCGGGCCCCGAAGGCCGGATGGTCGAGGCCGAGGTGCGCAAGGCCGTCGAAAGCGCCTTCCCGCCGGGGAGGCAAGGCTAGACGGCCTCAGGCCGGGCGCTTGGCGAAGCGCAGGTAGGGCAGGCGGATGTCCAGCTCGCCGAACTTGGCCCTGGCTTCGTCGGTCGGAACCGACAGCGCCACGATCACGTCCTGGCCGGGCACCCAGTTGGCGGGGGTGGCGAACGGCACGCCATCAGTCGCCCGCACTGCATCCAGCGCGCGCAGGATTTCCGCAAAGTTGCGCCCGATCGACATCGGATAGGTCATCGTCAGCCGCACCTTCTTGTCCGGCCCGACGATGTAGACGGTCCGGACGGTGGCCGAATGCGCAGGCGTACGTCCCTCGGTCGGCAGGTAGTAGTCGGCGGGCAGCATGTCATAGGCCTTGGCGACCTCGAGCGAGCGGTCGTCGATGATCGGGAAGTTCGCCGGGCTGCCGGCAAAGCTTTCGATGTCGCGCTTCCATTTCTGATGGTCCTCGACGCTGTCGACCGACACGCCGATCACCTTGGTCTTGCGCTTCTCGAATTCGCCGGCCAGTTGCGCCACGGCCCCGAACTCGGTCGTGCAGACCGGGGTGAAGTCGCGCGGATGCGAGAAGATGATGGCATAGCCGTCGCCCACCCAGTCGTGGAAGCGGATTTCTCCCTCGGTCGAATTGGCGGTGAAGTCGGGGGCGATGTCGTTGATGCGCAAGCCCATGATGCAGTCCTTTCGAGGTTCTGGCGTTCCCCCGGAACATAGGCGAAGGCGGAACAAAATTCACCTGCCTTGCCGTTGCCCGCGCAAGATCGGAACAGTTTTCCGACAGGATTTACATGGCCGGAACGCCGTGCCGTGGCCATTGGCCGCCGCCTCGCCCGCCGGCCAGCCGCGCGCCATCACGAATGACGATGTCCGCCGCCACTTTGCGCCGCAAAGCGCACTTTCCCCGTCGTTCTGTTCGTTGCGACGCGCGGCCTGCCCGTGCGACCAAGACACAACTCCGGAGGTTTCCCATGCTCGACAAGCGTCTGTTCTACATCAACGGCCAGTGGGTCGCCCCCGCCAGGCCGCGCGACTGCCAGGTCATCAACCCGTCCAGCGAAGAACCCTGCGCGGTGATCTCGCTTGGCGATCAGGCCGACACAGACGCCGCCGTCGCCGCCGCCAGGGCCGCCCTTCCCGGCTGGGCTGCGACGCCGCCCAGGGAACGCGCGCGGCTGGTGGCCAGGATCCTCGACCAGTACGAGGCGCGCCTGCAGGAATTCGCCGAGGCAATCAGCATGGAGATGGGCGCCCCCATCGACTTTGCGCTGTCCGATCAGGCGACCTGCCTGCCCTGGCACACGAACAACTTCCTGAAGGCCTTCGACAGGATCGAATGGATCCGCCCGCTTGATCCGTCCGCCCCCGCCGACCGCCCGCAGCCCGCCGTGGCGATGGAGCCTATCGGCGTCGTGGGCCTGATCACGCCCTGGAACTGGCCGGTGAACCAGATCGCGCTGAAGGCCATTCCGGCGATGCTGGCGGGCTGCACCTGCGTGCTGAAACCGTCCGAGGAAAGCCCGCTGAACGCGATGCTGTTCGCCGAGTTCTGCCATGACGCTGGCATTCCGCCCGGGGTGATGAACCTTGTGAACGGCGACGGCGCGGGCGTTGGCAGCCAGCTTTCCGTCCACCCGGATGTGGAAATGATCTCATTCACCGGATCGACCCGCGCGGGCCGCGCCATTTCCAAGGCCGCCGCCGAGACGCTGAAGCGCGTGGCGCTGGAACTGGGTGGCAAGGGCGCGAACCTTGTCTTCGCCGATGCCGATGACCGGGCCATCGAACGCTCGGTCCGCCGGATGATGGAAAACACCGGCCAGTCCTGCAACGCGCCCAGCCGGATGCTGGTGGAACGCAGCATCTACGATCAGGCGGTGGCCAAGGCCGTGGCGGTCGCCGAATCGATCAAGGTCGGACCGGCGCAAGAGCACGGCCCGCATATCGGACCGGTGGTGAACAAACGCCAGTGGGACCAGATCCAGGGCTACATCCAGAAGGGCATCGACGAGGGCGCGCGCCTTGTCACCGGCGGCCCCGGCCTGCCAGAGGGATTCAACCGGGGCTTCTACGTGAAGCCCACGATCTTTGCCGACGTGACCCCCGGCATGACGATCGAGAAGGAAGAAATCTTCGGCCCCGTGATGTGCATGATCCCCTTCGACAGCGAGGATCAGGCCGTGGCCATCGCCAACGACACGCCCTATGGCCTGACCAACTTCGTCCAGACCGGCGACCCGGCGCGGTCAAACCGGCTGGCACGCCGCCTGCGCTCGGGCATGGTCGAGATGAACGGCAAGCCGCGCGGGGCGGGATCGTTCTTCGGTGGCCTCAAGCAGTCGGGCCGCGCCCGCGAGGGCGGTGTCTGGGGCATCGAGGAGTTCCTCGAACCCAAGGGAATCTCGGGCTACGACTTCTCGGTCCGCGACGCGGCCGAGTAGCCCGTTCGCGGCCCATCGCCGCGCGAATGCGACATCTGAAGGCCCCGGAATGTCGGTCCGGGGCCTTCCTGTTTCGGCCCCCCCGGTCCTAGCATTTCGGGCAGGACAGGGAGGGGCGCATGACAGCCGAAGACACCACCCGCACACGACACGGCGGCCGCGAGGCGCGCCGCCGCGAACGCAGCCACAGTGGCGCGACCGGCGTCCACCGCCCCTACATCACCCGCAACATCCCGACCTACGACATCCTGTCGGACGAGAACCTGACCCGGATCGAGGCCGCCGCCGACCGCATCCTGTGGGAGACGGGGATCGAGTTCCGCGACGACCCCGCATCGCTCGACCTCTGGCGGCGCGCCGGGGCACGCATCGAGGGCGTTCTGGTGCGCTTTCCGCCGGGTCTTCTGCGCGAGATCCTGAAGACCGCGCCGCGCGCCTTCACGCAAGCCGCCCGCAACCCGGCCAACAACGTGCTGATCGGCGGCAAGTCCGTCGTCTTCTCGCCCGCCTACGGCAGCCCCTTCGTGATGGACCTCGACAAGGGACGGCGCTTCGGCACGTTGCAGGATTTCCAGAATTTCATAAAACTCGCGCAGTCCTCACCCTGGTTCCACCATTCCGGCGGAACCATCTGCGAACCGACCGACGTTCCGGTGAACAAGCGCCACCTCGACATGGTCTATTCGCACATCAAGTACTCCGACCGCGCCTTCATGGGGTCGGTGACGGCCGAAGAGCGGTCCGAGGACAATATCGAAATGGCGCGCATCCTGTTCGGCGCGGAGTTCGTCGAACAGAACTGCGTCATCCTCGGCAATGTCAACGTGAACTCCCCGCTCGTGTGGGATGCGACGATGACGGGCGCCTTGAAGACGTACGCACGCGCCAACCAGGCGCCCGTGGTCGTGCCGTTCATCCTCGGTGGCGCGATGGGCCCGGTCACCAACGCGGGTGCCATTGCTCAGGCGCACGCCGAGACGCT
>JBJOQI010000398.1:0-7390 GCA_046050045.1 Pseudomonadota bacterium
ACCGTGCCCCGACGTCGATGCCGCGGGTCGGCTCGTCCAGCACCACCACGCGCGGTGCGCGGGCAAGCCATTTCGCCAGGACGACCTTTTGCTGGTTTCCCCCCGACAGTTCTCCGGCGAACTGCGGTCCGCGCCCCTTGATGCCGAATTTTCCGATGAACCGGTCGGCGAAGTCGTTCAGCTTGCGGTTGGTGATCCATCCCGACCGCGTCAGCGCGTCGAGATTCGAATAGCCCAGGTTGTCGGCAATGGTATGACCGAGGACCAGCCCCTGCTGCTTGCGGTCTTCCGGGACCAGCACCATGCCATTGCGGATCGACTCGCGCGGGGACCGCGGGGTGATGTCGCGCCCGTCGATGCGGACCGATCCCTTCAGGATCGGGTCGGCGCCGGTCATCGCCCGGACAAGCTCGGTCCGTCCCGCCCCCATCAGGCCGGCAATGCCGAACACCTCGCCCTTCCTAACCGAGAAGGTCACGTCGCGGAACGTTCCGTCGGGCGAGGTCAGGCCACTGACCTCGAGCATCACCTGATCCGAAGGGGCGGGGATGGCGGGGAACATCCGTTCCAGCGACCGGCCGACCATTGCCTCGACAATGGTTCTGACCGGCACATCGCCGCGGTCGAATTCCTGCACCTTGGATCCGTCCCGCATCACTACGATGCGGTCGGCGATCTGCCGGATTTCCTCCAGCCGGTGCGAGATGTAGATGATCCCGACGCCCTCTGCCTTGAGCCGCTCGATCTGGCGGAACAGGAGTTGCGTTTCCTCGCCCCCCAGCGCCGCGGTCGGTTCGTCGAGGATCAGTAGCCTGGCATTGAGGGTCAGCGCCTTGGCGATCTCGATCAACTGCTGGTTCGCCGTCGAGAGTCCCTCGACCAGGCGAGAGGGCGGAATGTCGAGGCCCAGGCGCCGCAGGCCGGACTGGGCGCGCTCTTCCATTCGCCGCCGGTCGATGCGGCCGCCCGTCATCAGATACCGCCCGACGAAGACATTCTCTGCGATCGACAGTTGCGGAAGCAGCTTCAGTTCCTGCTGGATCATGCCCACGCCGGCGTCCATTGCCTCGCGCGGGGTGGCTGGGGCGAATGTCGCCCCAAGCCATGTCATTGTCCCCGACGACGGCTGAACCGAACCCGAAATGACGTTGGACAACGTCGACTTTCCGGCCCCGTTCTCGCCAAGCAACGCCACGACCTCACCTGGACGAATGTCCAGATCAACCCCATGAAGCACCTCGATCGATCCGAAGGACTTCCGGATGTTGCGAAGCGACAGGATCGGCGAGGCCGTGGTCATTGCGTCTGCCCTTGCGCAGGTTACGGGTGGTTCGCCACGAACTCGGCGGCATTCTCGCAGGTGGTCAGAACCGCCTCGGAAACCTGCGACTCGGGCACGGTCTCGCCATTGGCCACGGCAATCGCCGAGTCCACCGCCAGCACGCCCATGCGACGGGTGCTCTGGGTCGCGGTTACCACGAACGGGCCTTCGCACTTGGCAAGGTATTCCAGCGCGGAACCGTCCCCGTCATAGCCGCCGATCACGACCTTGTCGGACAGGTTTGCCACGTCGACCGCCTTCGCCGCCCCCATCGCGATCCCATCGGCCTGGCCGAAGATCATCGTGATGTCGGGGTTCGCCGTCAGCATGTTCTGGGTGATGGCAAAGCCTTCGTCGGCCGACCAGCGCTCGGTCCACTGCTCGTCCACAAGCTCGACGCCCGCGTTTTCGCCAATGGCCTTCATGCAGCCTTCGGTGCGGTCGATCTCGGGCGTGGTGCCCTTCTGGCCGTGGATGATGACCATCTTGCCGCTGCCGCCGGCGCGTTTGATGATCTCGCTGCAGACCTGGTAGGACGAGTTCACGCCCTCGCCGCCGATGAACGTGTCGCCGGGTTCGCCTTCGGGGAAGCGGTCCACATTGATGACCGGGATGCCGGCTTCACGAGCCAGGCGGGTGGGCACGGCGGCGGCGGCAGCCCCGGCCGGAATGTAGATGAACGCGTCGATGCCCTGGGTCATCAGGTCCTGAACCTGGCTGACCTGGGTGGCGGTATCGTTCTTGGCATCGACGACGACAACCTCGATTCCCTTCTCCTTGCCGTAGTTCTCCACGCCCAGCTTGATCTGGTTGAAGAAGTCGGCCTGAAGGTTCGGAACGGCAAGTCCGATCTTCTTGACACCTTCAGCGGAAGCCCCAATCGGCGAAAGGAGCGCCATGCTGGCCGTGGCAGCCATCAGCACTTTCGTGAGTTTCATGTGTTTTCTCCTCCGACATGAATATGGGGCGCCCATTTTTGCGGGAGGCCCCTCCCTGTTCGACGGGCAACAGCGCCCATCGTCTTGCACACCAGGCGGCAGCGCCGGCCTGGAGAAACTGTGACCTACCTGCGCTTGCGCAGGGTTTCGGCGGTGACGGCCAGGACGATTACCAGACCGATGACCACCTGCTGCATGAACGGTGACACGCTGAGCAGGTTCAGCCCGTTGCGCAGCACGCCGATGATCAGAACGCCGATGATGGTTCCGCCGATCCCGCCGGTTCCGCCCGACAGGGACGTGCCGCCGATCACGACGGCCGCGATGGCATCCAGTTCGTACCCCACGCCCGACGAGGGCTGCACCGAGTCGAGCCGCGCCCCGAGGACAATCCCGGAGAGCCCCGCAAGGACGCTGCAGACGACATAGACCATCACGGTCATCAGCTTGACATTGATGCCGGCGAGGCGGGCGACCTCCGGGTTGCCGCCGATCGCGTAGAGCACGCGCCCCCCATAGCGGTAGCGCTGGTAGAGGATGCC
Organism: Pseudomonadota bacterium; assembly: GCA_046050045.1. Taxonomy (GTDB): domain Bacteria; phylum Pseudomonadota; class Alphaproteobacteria; order Rhodobacterales; family Rhodobacteraceae; genus JAOADN01. Next base: position 2,802 of record JBJOQI010000398.1, read on the forward strand.
GAGCAGGAAGACGATCAGCATCAGCGCGACGGTCAGGGTCAGGAACCCGCCATAGCGGATGATGGCAGACAGGTTGAACCAGCTTGGAAAGCCGATGATCTGCTGGCCATTGGTAATCATGTTCGCCAGGCCGCGGGTGATCGACATCATGGCCAGTGTCGCAATGAAGGCCGGAACGTTGAACTGTGTGATCAGCAGGCCCGCGATCAGCCCGCTCAGCGCCGCCGACCCCAGGGCAAGGGGGATCGCAATCCCCATCGGCAATCCCGCCTCGACGTTGAGGTAACCAAGCACCATCATTGTCAGTGCCATGACCGAGCCGACCGCAAGATCGATGCCCCCGATCAGGATCACCAGGGTCATGCCGACGGCCATGATGCCCAGCACGGTGATCTGGTCGAGGATGTTCAGGAAGTTGCGGACCGAAAAGAACGTGTCGGTCCAGATGGTCAGGAACAGGCACAACAGGACCAGTCCGATCAGCGGGCCCGTCGCCCCCTTCATGGACCCGAGGATCTTGCGCCCGGGCTGCCCACCTGCTTCGGTCACCATGATGCCCTACCTCCCCAGGGTTCCGAAAGCCGTTAGTGGAATAAATATTCACAGTCGGCTTGAAATTCGTAACGCACCTGTGGAATGGCTGTCAACGATCTTCTTTTCCAAAACCGCGGGCATCCGAGGCCCTTTGCGCTTGACAGTCCCCGCAGCCGAGCATCTATATTGGAGAGTGTATAAATATGCACGTGAGGGAGTCCATGCAGCCGAACGATCTGGAGCGCATTGCACGGCAGATCCGTCTACGCGATCTGCAGGCGGTCTATGAGGCCGGCGCAGGCCATATCGGCGGCGAGATGTCGGCGACCGACATCCTTGCGGCGCTCTACTTCAGGGTCCTTCGCATCTGGCCGGACCAGCCCGACCACCCGGATCGCGACCGGTTCGTCCTGTCGAAGGGCCACGTGGCTCTAGCGCTTTACGTTACCCTCGCAAAGCGCGGATTCATCCCCGAGGAAGAAATCCACAGCTTTCTGAAGCCGCATTCCCGGCTGAACGGTCACCCGAACTGCAACAAGGTGCCGGGCGTGGAGACCAACACCGGTCCGCTCGGGCATGGCCTGCCGGTCGCCGTGGGCATGGCCAAGGCGGCAAAGCTTCGCGGAGCCGGCTATCACACCTACGTCCTGACCGGCGACGGCGAGATGCAGGAGGGCTCGAACTGGGAAGCGATCAGCGCGGCCGCCCAGTTCGGCCTGAACAACCTTACCCTGATCATCGACCACAACCGGTTCCAGCAGGGGGCATCGTTGAAGGACACCAATGATCTGGCCCCCTTCGCGCCGAAGCTGCTGGCGTTCGGGTGGGACGTCACCGAGATTGACGGCAATTCGGTGGCCGAGATCGTTCCATCGCTCGAGAAGCGGACGGCGAAGCCGCATTGTATCATCGCCCATACCAACAAGGGGCATGGGATCTCGTTCATGCAGGACCGGGGCGACTGGCACCATCGCGTACCCGATGCCGATCAGTACCGGATCGCGCTTGCAGAGCTTTCGGAGGCCATGTGATGAACGCCGTTGCCGGAACCGCCAAGCTGCATGACTGCCGCGACGCATTTGCCGCGGTGCTGGAACGCCTGGGTTCCGAAGACCCCCGGGTCGTTGCCGTCTGCAACGATTCGGTCGGCTCTTCCAAACTCGGCGGCTTCAAGGCCAGGTTTCCCGAGCGCCTCGTGAATGTCGGCATCGCCGAACAGAACATGGTGGGTGTCGGGGCGGGGCTGGCCAATGGCGGGTTGCTGCCCTTCGTTTGCGGTGCGGCCTGTTTTCTGACCGGGCGTTCGCTCGAGCAGATCAAGGCAGACGTGGCCTATTCCAATGCCAACGTGAAGCTTGTCGGGATTTCGTCCGGCATGGCCTATGGCGAACTTGGCCCGACCCACCATTCCATCGAGGACTTTGCCTGGACCCGCGTCCTGCCGAACCTGCCCGTGATCGCGCCCTGCGACTCGATCGAAACGGCGGCTGCGGTTGAATGGGCTGCGGCATATGCGGGGCCGGTTTTCCTGCGGCTTTCGCGGGTGGGCGTCCCGGATATTCTGCCCGCGGGCCATGTCTTCCGGCTGGGCAAGGCGACCCAGCTGCGCGACGGCGGCGATGTCACGCTGATTGCCAACGGAACGCTGACCCATCGGCTGGTCAAGGCGGCCGAGATCCTCGCCGCCGAAGGGATCAGCGCACGCGTCTTGAACATGTCGACCGTCCGTCCGATCGATACCGAGGCCATCGTCGCGGCCGTGCGTGACACCGGCGCAATCCTGACGGCCGAAGAGCATTCAGTTTATGGCGGTCTCGGCTCTGCGGTAGCCGAGGTGGTGGTGCAGGAAGCCCCGGCCCCGATGAAGATCCTGGGCGTCCCGGGCATCTTCGCACCGACCGGATCGGCCGAGTTCCTGCTGGACGAGTTCGGCATGGCCCCCGCAGCCATGGCCGAGGCCGCCAAGGCCCTGATTGCCCGCAAGGCCGGCCGAGCCTGAGCCATCGTCACGAAAATCGGCGCGCCGTTCCCTTCTGCAAGGCGCGCCGGACCCTACCTGCTGATCCGGAGCCGCGATGACCCCTGCAATACTCGCCATCGATCAGGGCACCACCAACTCGAAGGCCGTTCTGGTATCGACCTCGGGCGACATCCTCGCCCGCGGGGCAGAGCCGGTCGGAATCGAGCATCCCCGCCCGGGGTGGGTCGAGCAGGATCCGCTGCGGATTTGGGCGTCGGTCGAGGCCGCGATCCGGCAATGCCTGGCCAATGGACCGCCCGTCGCGGTTCAGGGCATCGCAATCTCGAACCAGCGGGAGTCCGTCACGGTCTGGGACGCGGCAACCGGCAAGCCGCTCGGCCCGGTCATCAGCTGGCAGTGCCGCCGCACTGCACCTGACTGCGCCGAACTGGTCGCGGCGGGGCACGCCGCGCGCGTTCAGGAATTGACCGGCTTGCCCATCGACCCGATGTTCCCCGGCCCCAAGATGAGGTGGCTGCTCGACAGGGTGCCGAAGGGGGCCGCCGTTCGGCTGGGCACGATAGATGCCTGGCTGATCCATTGCCTGACGGGCGGCGTGGTGCACGCCTGCGACGCATCCAATGCGGCGCGAAGCCAGCTTTATGACCTGAACCGCAGGATGTGGAGCGACGAGTTGTGCGACCTCTTCGGTGTGGCAAGGTCATGCCTCCCCGAGGTTCGCGACAGCGCTTCGGTCTTTGGTGTCACGCGCGGGGTCGCAGGCCTGCCCGATGGCATCCCCGTGGCTTCGGCGATCGGCGACAGTCACGCGGCGCTCTTCGGGCATGGCGCGTTCCGCCCCGGCGACGGCAAGGTGACCTTCGGCACCGGGTCGTCGATCATGACGACGCTGCCCGCCTATATCGCCCCGAAGGACGGCATCACGACGACGATCGCCTGGGCGATCGCCGGCAAACCGACCTATGCCTTCGAGGGCAATATCCTCGTTTCGGCCTCGGCGCTGCCCTGGATGGCAGACCTGCTGGGATTGCCTGACGTGCAGGCACTGACCGACCTTGCCGCCACAGCCGAGCCGGGCGGGCCGGGGTTCGTGCCGGCCTTCGTGGGCCTTGGCGCCCCGCATTGGCATGCCGACGCCCGCGCGCTTTTCTGCGGGATCACCTTCAACACGTCGCGGGCGCAGATGGCGCGGGCCGTGACGGATTCGATGGCCTTTCAGGCCCACGATGTCTTCGCCGTGATGTCGCAACAGTCCCCCGCGCCGCTTGGCCGGCTCTACGCCGATGGCGGCCCGAGCCGGAATACCTTCCTGATGCAATGCGTTGCCGACACATTGCAGCACCCGCTCATCCAGTGCGATGCGCCAGAGGCATCGGCACTCGGGGCGGCCTATCTGGCCGGTCTGTCGCTGGGGATCTGGAAAGACCTCGAGGAAATCGCGGCGCTGCCGCGCGCGGACACGACCCTTTCGCCAAGGGCAGGAGATGCTGCCGCCCGCCTTGACGTGTGGCGCGATGCAATATGCCGCTCGACCTTGCCCACTTCGTCATTTAAGCGTGAATAAAAATTCACGATGGAGGCGTCATGGGCAGGGTCAACGAGTTGCGGCTGATTGCCAGGGTGGCCCAGATGTACCACGCCGAAGGCAAGCGGCAGGCCGAGATCGCAAGCCTCATGCGCATGTCGCAGGCGACCGTATCCCGCATGCTGAAACGTGCCGAGCAGGAAAACATCGTCCGCACGACCGTGATCCCGCCGCCCGGGACCTTCGCAGAGCTTGAGGCCTCGCTGCGCGAGCGTTTCGGCCTGACCGAGGCCATCGTCATAGACTGCTCGGAAGACCGCGACGGCGCGATCATGGCCCGGATCGGCGAGGCGGCCGCACATTTCATCGAGGTCACGCTGCAACCCGACGAAATCATCGGCGTCTCGAGCTGGAGCCAGACCATCATGCGGATGGTCGACAACATCCATCCGTTCCGGGGCGTCAAGGCGCGGCATGTCGTGCAGATCCTCGGCGGGATGGGCGATTCGGCCGTGCAGACCCACGCGACCGAACTGATATCGCGGCTGG
>JBJOQI010000399.1:0-5175 GCA_046050045.1 Pseudomonadota bacterium
AGTTCGAGGTCGAGCTGATCGCCCCGATCGCGATGGAAGAGAAGCTGCGCTTCGCCATCCGCGAAGGCGGCCGCACCGTCGGCGCAGGCGTCGTCTCCAAGATCCTCAAGTAAGAAAGCGCCTCTTCCGGAGAGGCGGGCACGCATCCAAGGGCGCCGCGCGGAACCATCCGCGCGGCGCCGTTGTCTGTGCGGTCAGGGAACTGCGCAGACCTCGTCGATCCAGAGCTCCTGTCCGCCGATCAGCAGATCCTTGACGCCCCCTGACACCTCGATCACGCCCGAGCGGCTGCTGATGTTGCTTGAAACCTGGGTGACCGTGACGGCGGCCCCGCCCGTGTTGATCCCTTGAAAGCCCGGAATGTCGCCTGCTGTCGCCGGGGCGCCGTTGGCCGCAATGTTCTCGCTGCCGCCGAAATCGGCATAGCTGACCTTGACGGCCGATGGCACGAAGGACAGGCCGGTGAAGTCGAAGCGCGCGGCGATATTGTTGAAACGCATGCTCGGCGGCGATGCGGCCAGGACCGCGATATTGTCGATACTGGCCACATTGAAGGCCGTCGAACCGTTCGACTGCAGGAAGCTCTCAAGCTTCACCGCCACGCCGCTTTCCGTGAACGCAAGGTCCCCGGGGGCATTGCCGGCTGCCGCGCCAAAGGACGTGCCGGGGACGAGCGGCGCGGAAAAGCCGACGCAGACGGGGGATGGAGGCGTCGGAAGGCAGGCCGAAAGAAGGACGATGATCGGAACAATCGGGGCAACCGCACGGATGGATCGGGTCATGGTGAATTCCTCGGGATGAAAACTGCGGAATGAAAAACTGGCGCCACCCATTCATGGCACCATTGACAATCATAGATTGAATCACAGTCCCGACCAAGGGATTTGCGGGTCTGGAATGTCCTACTCTCGACCAGACCCGGATCATCCCGACACCGGTTCGCGACTCGGATTTGCCGCTGCTTTGCCCTTTATTTCGTCCGCGCCCTGCCGTAGGTCAGGCCCCGGCCTTAGGGGTATAGCTCAGCTGGTAGAGCGACGGTCTCCAAAACCGTAGGTCGCGGGTTCGAGCCCTGCTGCCCCTGCCAAGGCCCATCACCGCAGTCCCGCCCCGGAAACCGCGCGCCAGAAACCGCGCCTTGAATTCCGCCGCGCGAGGTCGTATCTGCGCCACGTTGCACTCCGGGGAACCACATGGCCACCAATCCGCTCCAGTTCATCCAGCAGGTCCGTTCCGAAGTTGGCAAGGTGACCTGGCCGACCCGGCGCGAAGTGGTGACCACGACGGTCATGGTCTTCATCCTGGCCACGATCACCTCGGTCTTCTTCTTTCTGGTCGATCTTCTGATCCGCTCGGGGCTTCAGGGCCTGTTCTCGGCCTTTGGCTGAGGCGGTTGCGCGGCCTTGCACAGGCGGGGCCAAGTGCTTGATCTTGGGGTAAAAGGCCTGTAAAGGGGCCGGACTTTCACGACAAGCCGGCGCGCAGCGATTCGGACTGCGCGCTGTTTTTGTTGTGAGGGGCGTGGGTAACCCACGAGAATCATGGAATAATCCGGCGCAAGGCCGGGCGACGATGAGGTCGGGGCTGATGGCGAAGCGGTGGTACTCGGTGAGCGTTCTCTCGAACTTCGAGAAGAAGATCGCCGAACAGATCAAGCAGGCCGTGGCCGACAAGGGCCTTGAGGACGAGATCGACGAGGTTCTGGTCCCGACCGAAGAGGTCCTGGAAATCCGCCGCGGCAAGAAGGTGACGTCCGAGCGCCGCTTCATGCCGGGCTACGTGCTCGTGCACATGGAAATGAGCGACCGGGGTTATCACCTGATTACCTCGATCAACCGGGTGACGGGGTTCCTTGGCCCGCAGGGCAAGCCGATGCCGATGCGCGACGCCGAGGTGAACCAGATCCTGAACCGGGTCGAAGAGGGCGAGGCGCAGCCGCGCAACCTGATCCGCTTCGACATCGGCGAGAAGGTCAGCGTGACCGACGGCCCGTTCGAAGGCTTCGAGGGCATGGTCGAGGAAGTGGACGAGGCGCACAACCGCCTCAAGGTGTCGGTGTCGATCTTCGGCCGTCCGACGCCGGTCGAACTTGAATTCACGCAGGTCACCAAGGGGGCCTGACGTGTGTGTCGTGGGAGGCGAGGCCGGTCGTCAGTCCGGAAGCGCCGCACCACTAAGCCAAGGCCGCGGGGTTGCGGCAGGTGAGAAGGAGAAGGCCAGATGGCCAAGAAGGTAATGGGCAGCCTCAAGCTGCAGATCAAGGCGGGTCAGGCGAACCCGTCCCCGCCCGTCGGCCCGGCTCTGGGCCAGCGCGGCATCAACATCATGGAATTCTGCAAGGCGTTCAACGCCAAGACGCAGGAAATGGAGCAGGGCGCCCCGGTTCCGGTCGTGATCACCTACTATGCCGACAAGTCGTTCAGCTTCGAGATGAAGACCTCGCCGGCGTCGTACTACCTCAAGAAGGCCGCCGGCCTGAAGCCGGTGGGCAAGCGCAACCGCCCGAAAGCCTCGGTCAAGCCGGGCCGTGAGGTCGCGGGCACGGTGACCGTGGCGCAGGTGCGCCAGATCGCCGAAGCGAAGATGAAGGACCTGTCGGCCAACGACATCGAAGCCGCGATGCAGATCATCGTCGGCTCGGCGCGTTCGATGGGCATCGAGGTGAAGGGCTAAGTCATGGCGAAAGTTGCAAAACGCGTGGCCAAGGCCACGGCCCTCTTCGAAGGCAAGTCGAACCTCTCGGTCGAGGATGCCGTCAAGCTGATCAAGGAAGCCGCCTCGGCGAAGTTCGACGAGACGCTCGAGATCGCGATGAACCTCGGCGTCGACCCGCGCCACGCCGACCAGATGGTCCGCGGCGTCGTCCAGCTGCCGAACGGCACCGGCAAGACGGTGCGCGTGGCGGTCTTTGCCCGTGGTGGCAAGGCTGACGAGGCCAAGGCTGCCGGTGCCGACATCGTTGGCGCCGAAGAGCTGATGGAGACGATCCTCGGCGGCAAGATCGAGTTCGACCGCTGCATCGCCACCCCGGACCTGATGCCGCTGGTCGGCCGTCTGGGCAAGGTGCTCGGCCCGCGCAACCTGATGCCGAACCCCAAGGTCGGCACCGTGACGATGGATGTGAAAACCGCCGTCGAAGCCGCCAAGGGCGGTGAAGTGCAGTTCAAGGTCGAAAAGGCCGGCGTGATCCACGCAGGCATCGGCAAGGTCTCCTTCGCCGACGACAAGCTGGCGCAGAACGTCCGCGCCTTTGTCGACGCCGTGACCCGCGCCAAGCCCGCCGGGGCCAAGGGCACCTACCTCAAGAAGGTGTCGCTGTCCTCGACCATGGGTCCGGGCGTCAGCCTCGACCTCGCCTCGGCCGCGCAGGCCTGAGGCATCCGAAATTCGACGGCCCTCGGGCCAGAGAATGGCGGGGCGGAAACGCCCCGTCCTGTCCGAGACGGAGGGCGGCGGGACTACCCGCGGAAGTCCTTCCTGAGATGGGGAACGAGACGAGATTACCTCGGGGCATTGCCTCGGGCGATCCTGGCCTCGGGAACCTGAAACGGACCCGAACGCCCGCCAGACGACCGGTGGGCAGATGAGAGCCGGGGGGAAACCCCCACACTTGGAGTGAAACCGTGGATAGAGCGCAAAAAGAAAAGGTGGTCGACGAACTCGGCCAGATTTTCGAAAGCTCTGGCGTCGTGGTGGTTGCCCGCTACGAAGGCATGACGGTTGCAGAAATGCAGGGACTGAGGGCGGAAATGCGTTCCGCCGGGGGTTCCGTTCGCGTTGCCAAGAACAGGCTCGCCAAGATCGCCCTTGACGGCAAGCCCTGCGAAAGCATCGGCAAGCTTCTCACGGGCATGACCGTGCTCGCCTACTCGGAAGACCCTGTCGCAGCCGCGAAGGTCGCCGAGAAGTACGCCAAGGGGAACGACAAGTTCGTGATCCTGGGCGGTGCTATGGGCAACACGGCTCTGGACGCCGCGGGTGTGAAAGCCGTGGCCTCGATGCCGTCGCGTGAAGAGCTCATCGCTCAGATCGTGTCCTGCATCGGCGCCCCTGCCTCGAACATCGCCGGCGCCATTGGCGCACCTGCTTCGAACATCGCGGGCATCCTCTCGACGATCGAGGAAAAGGCCGCGGCCTGATGCAACTTTCGTGCCTTCGTGGGGTGGATGCCCCGACGTTGGAACACAACTTATGAACGGATGAGAAGAAATGGCTGATCTGAACAAACTCGCCGAAGAGATCGTGGGTCTGACCCTGCTCCAGGCACAGGAACTGAAGACGATCCTCAAGGACAAGTACGGCATCGAGCCGGCCGCCGGTGGCGCCGTCATGATGGCTGGTCCGGCTGCTGGCGGCGCTGCTGCCGAAGCCGTCGAGGAAAAGACCGAGTTCGACGTCGTCCTGACGGACGCCGGCGCGAACAAGATCAACGTCATCAAGGAAGTCCGCGCGATCACCGGTCTTGGCCTGAAAGAAGCCAAGGACCTGGTGGAAGCCGGTGGCAAGGTGAAGGAAGGGGCCTCGAAGGCCGACGCCGAAGCCATGAAGAAGAAGCTCGAAGAGGCTGGCGCCAAGGTCGAGCTGAAGTAATCGGGACCGGGTGCAGCCGCACCCGACCGCCTGAATTGGCTGGAAGCGGTGAAATCCGCTTCCAGCCGAACCTGTCTTGGAAGGGGCATCGCGTCCCGTTGCCTCTTCCAAGGCGGTGTTCACGGTTCGAGAGCCCTCCGGTGGGACGGAGGGTTCGCATGGGACCGGCCCCCTCATTCGCAAGCGGCGCGCTCACGTGACCCAGACGTGAACGGCCCCGCGAACAGACGAAAGGTGACCACGAGCATGTCGCAAGCGACCGTTGGCCAGAAGCGTATCCGCCGCTACTACGGCAATATCCGCGAAGTCCTGGAGATGCCGAACCTCATCGAGGTTCAGAAATCCTCCTACGACCTCTTCCTGAATTCGGGCGATGCCCCGAAGCCCGCCGATGGCGAGGGCATCCAGGGAGTGGTCCAGTCGGTTTTCCCGATCAAGGACTTCAACGAGCGTGCCGTGCTCGAATTCGTGAAATACGAGCTCGAGAAGCCCAAGTACGACGTCGACGAATGCCAGTCGCGCGACATGACCTATTCGGCCCCGCTGAAGGTCACGCTGCGCCTGATCGTGTTCGATGTGGACGAG
>JBJOQI010000400.1:0-2795 GCA_046050045.1 Pseudomonadota bacterium
GGAGTTTCAGCCCTCGTCGCTCTCGGCCGACGAACAGAAAGCAGAAATGCAGTGGTTCATCGATGCCGCGGCGCCGTTCGCCGGCATGGAAGTCAACGTGCTGTCGGAAGGCATTCCGACCCACACCTACGAATCGACCGTTCTGACCAAGGCCTTCGAGGAAATCACCGGGATCAAGGTGAACCACCAGATCCTCGGCGAAGGCGAGGTTGTGCAGGCGGTGCAGACCCAGATGCAGACCGGCCGCAACCTCTATGACGGCTATGTCAACGACTCGGACCTGATCGGCACGCATGCCCGCATGCAGCTTGCCTACAACCTGACCGACCAGATGGCCGGCGAATGGGCCGCAACGACGAACCCCGGCCTCGACCTGGCCGACTTCATGGGCTCGAAGTTCACGACCGGCCCGGATGGCAAGCTTTACCAGCTGCCCGACCAGCAGTTCGCGAACCTCTACTGGTTCCGCAAGGACTGGTTCGACCGTCAGGACCTCAAGGACGCCTTCAAGGCCAAGTATGGCTATGACCTCGGCGTTCCGGTGAACTGGTCGGCCTACGAAGACATCGCCGAATTCTTCACCAATGACGTGAAGGAAGTCGACGGCGTCCAGATCTACGGCCACATGGACTACGGCAAGCGTGCGCCCGACCTTGGCTGGCGCATGACCGACGCCTGGCTGTCGATGGCTGGCGCGGGCACGCAGGGCGAGCCGAACGGGATCCCGATCGACGAATGGGGCATCCGCATGGAAGCGGGTACCTGCAACCCCGTCGGCTCGAAGACCTCGCGCGGTGGCGAAGCCAACGGCCCGGCGGCGGTCTATGCCATCGCCAAGTGGGACGAATGGCTGCGGAAGTACGCGCCTCCGGGTGCGGCGGCCTATGACTTCTACCAGTCGCTGCCGGCGCTGAGCCAGGGCAACGTCGCCCAGCAGATCTTCTGGTACACCGCCTTCACCGCCGACATGGTGAAGCCGAAGTCCGAAGGCAACAACACGGTCGACGACGAAGGCACGCCGCTGTGGCGGATGGCGCCCTCGCCGCATGGCCCCTACTGGCAGGAAGGCCAGAAGGTCGGCTATCAGGACGTGGGTTCGTGGACTTTCCTCAAGTCCACCCCGACGGACCGCGCACAGGCCGCATGGCTCTATGCCCAGTTCGTGGTGTCGAAGACCGTCGACGTCAAGAAATCGCACGTCGGTCTGACTTTCATCCGCGACTCCACCGTGCGGCATGACTCGTTCACCGAACGCGCGCCGAAGCTGGGCGGCCTGGTCGAGTTCTACCGCTCGCCCGACCGCGTGCGCTGGTCGCCCACGGGCATCAACGTTCCCGATTATCCGAAGCTGGCCCAGATCTGGTGGCAGCAGATCGGTAACGTGAACTCGGGTGCCGCCACGCCGCAGGAAGCCATGGACGCGCTTGCCGGGGAAATGGATGACACCATGGCCCGCATGCAGCAGGCCGACGAGGCGGGCAACGTCTACGGTGGCTGCGGACCGCGGCTGGCCGAAGAAAAGGACCCGGCGGAATGGCTCGGCCAGCCTAACGGGCCGAAGGCCAAGCTCGAGAACGAGAAGCCGATGGGCGAGACGATCGCCTACGACGATCTCATCAAGCAGTGGACCGAAGCCAACTGAGGCCGGTAGCCTGAAACAGCGGGCCGGGGGAGTCCTCCCCCGGCCCTTCTTACGGGGGCGGGGATGACCATCGAACTCAAGGGCGTCACGAAACGGGTCGGGGCCGAGACGCATATCTTTGAAACCGACCTGGCGCTCGAACCCGGCGGCTTCAACGTCTTCCTTGGTGCGACCGGCGCGGGCAAGACGACCCTGATCAAGATGCTGGCAGGGCTGGAACGCCCGACGACGGGGCAGGTGCTGTTCAACGGGCGCGACGTGACCCGCGACAGCCCACAGAAGCGGAACGTGAGCCTCGTCCACCAGTTCTTCATCAACTATCCGAACATGAACGTGCGCGAGAACATCGCCTCGCCCCTGCGCGTCGCCGGTGTGGCCGAGGCCGAGATCACGCGCCGGGTCGGGCAGGCGGCAGAACTTCTGCGCCTGACGCCGATGCTGAACCGCAAGCCGTCAGAGCTTTCGGGCGGGCAACAACAGCGCACGGCACTTGCCCGGGCCATCGTCAAGGACAGCCAGCTGGTGCTGCTGGACGAACCGCTCGCCAATCTCGACTACAAGCTGCGCGAGGAGTTGCGCGACCAGCTTCCGGGCCTGTTCGCCGGGCGCAACGCCACCGTGGTCTATGCCACGTCCGAGCCGTCCGAGGCGCTGCTTCTGGGCGGCCATACCGCCACGATCCACGAGGGCCGCGTCACCCAGTTCGGCCCGACGACCGAAACCTACCGCAACCCCGCAAACCTGATCACGGCAGACGTCTTTTCCGACCCGCCGATTAACATGGCGCCGGTCACCAAGACCGCAGGCAGGATCCGGCTTGGCGAGGGGATCGAATGGGCGGCGAACGGCCCGGCAGAAGGCCTGGCCGACGGCAGCTATACCGTCGGGCTTCGCCCGCATTTCGTCTCGCCCGTTGCGCGGTCGGGCGTCGCCCTGACCGGCCGCATCGCGATTGCGGAACTCAGCGGATCGGAAAGCGTCGCGCATTTCCAGTTCGGCCCGCATACCTGGGTCGCCCAGTCGGACGGCGTCCACCCCTACCGCGTGGGCGAGGAACAGCAGTTCCGGCTCGATACCTCGCGCGCGCTCTATTTCGACGCCGAAGGGAGGCGTGTCGCCTGATGGCAAAGATCACCCTGAAAGCCTTGCGCCA
>JBJOQI010000401.1:0-7038 GCA_046050045.1 Pseudomonadota bacterium
CGCAGCGCATCGGTGAAGCGGAAAGCCCTTGGGCTGTCCGGTCCGGCCTGAATCCAGGTCGCCGTGCCGCCGGCATCGCTGGCATCCGCGCCGACCCATGCCGCACGGCCGAGCCTGACACGGCTGCCGTTCAGGTCGCCCTCGATCCCGAAGCCCGGCACCTCGCGCAGGCCTGTCACCCTCGCGGGCCGGATGCCCTCTGCCCGAAGCGCCGCCGTCAGCGCCACCGCCAGCGGATGCGACGACCCCGCCGCCAGCGCCAGGGCCGTCGCGCGATCCTGTGAGCTGATCCCGTCCAGCCCGACCGGGACCGGTGCACCCATTGTCAGCGTGCCGGTCTTGTCGAAGACGACCATATCGACTTCGGCCAGACGCTCCAGCGCCGTGCCGTCCTTGACCAGAAGCCCCATCCGGAAGAGCTTGCCCGAGGCCGAGGTCACCACCGCAGGCACCGCCAGCGCCAGCGCGCAGGGGCAGGTGATGATCAGGACCGCCGCCGCCACGTTCACCGCCAGCCGCACGTCGCCGCCGGTCACCCACATCCAGGCGATGAAGGTGCCCAGCGCCATCACATGCACGCTGGGCGAGTAGGCCCGCGCCATCCGGTCGGCAAGCGAGGTATAGCGGTTCCGCGCGCCTTCCGCCGTTGCCACCAGTTCGGCCATCCGGTGCAGGCTCGTGTCGCGCCCCGCCGCCGTCACCCGCACCGTCAGGGGTCCGGTCAGGTTCACCTCGCCCGCGCTGACGACCTTGCCGGGGCCCGCCGCGACGGGCAGCGTCTCGCCGGTCAGCAGCGACCGGTCCAGTTCCGACGCACCCTCGGTGACAACGCCGTCCACGGGCATCCTGCCTCCGGGCCGCACCAGCACCATGTCGCCCAGGGCCAGCGTCGCCACGGGCACCGTCTCCTCGACCCCGCCCGTCACCCGCACCGCGCGCGGAACTTCAAGCGCCGCAAGCTCCTCGGCCGCCGACCGCGCCGCGGCACGGCTGCGATAGTCGAGGTAGCGCCCGGCCAGCAGGAAGAAGCACAAGGATACCGCCGCGTCGAAATAGGCGTGGTGTCCGCCCATCATCGTCTCGTACAGCGAGATCGACGAGGCAAGGATCAGCGCCAGCGAGATCGGAACATCCATCCCCAGCCGCCGCGCCTTCAGGCTGGCCCAGGCGCTGGCAAAGAAGGGCTGGCCCGAAAAGGCCAGCGTCGGCAGCGCGATCATCGCGCTGATCCAGTGGAACATGTCGCGCGTCGCGTCCTCGGCGCCCGACCAGACGGCGACCGACAGCAGCATGATGTTCATCATCGAAAAGAACGCGACGCCCAGCCGCATCAACAGGTCGCGCCCGCGCCGCTCCGTCTCGGTCGTCGACAGAAGGCCCGCGTCCAGCTCGTGTGCGGGGTAGCCGATCCCTGCCAGCCGCTCGATCAGCGTTGCGGGCGAAACCCCGGCATCCGCCGCCACGCTGACGCGCTTCATCGTCAGGTTGACACGCGCCGAATGCACGCCCGGAACGTCCCGCAGCGCGCGTTCGACGTCGGTGATGCAGGCCGCGCAATGCGACGTTGGAAGGGACAGGATGATCCCGGTTTCGGCCCCTGCCCGCGCCTTGCCCGCCAGGTCCTCTGCCGCGGGGGCCGCGACGCAGGCCGGACAGGCCGAGATGGTCGCCACCGCCATGTCCCTAGCCCTTGACCAGAATGTCGAAACGCTTGCGGAACGTCGTGCCGTCCGCAGCCTCGGCATTCAGCATGACCATCCAGCGGCCGGGCCTCAGATCGACTGCCGCCTCGTAGCTGCCATTGCGGCCCTGGAACGCGGGGGTCATGTCGTCCCTGGCCTCGGTCGTGCGCCCGACTAGGGCGGTGACATTGCGCACATCGGCCGGCGTTCCGTCCGGGCCCGTGAAGGCGACCGACAGCACGCCCCGCTCGTAGGAATGGCTGAAGCCCCACCCGAGCGCCTCCTGCGCGCGGCGTTCCGCATCGAAGGTCTGTGACGCGACGTAGCTCGACTTCACCTCCAGCCCCGGAAAGGTCCGGACGGCCTTGACCGCCATCAGGACATTCACCCCGATGATAACCGCAAAGGCCGAAGCGGTGATCGCAAAGACCATGCGTCCCGTCAGTTCGCGCTGCATCTCAGCCCCCTGTTCCATTGAAGATCGTATCGGCATAGGCCCGTTCGCGCCCCATCGGGTCGTCGACCCAGATCCGCAGTTCGGTCCGGTCAGCCAGGGCTGCACCCGTGCCCTTCGGTGCGGTCACGTAGACCCGGGTTTCGACCATCTGGTCCGCGGGCACCCGCACCACCGGCTGGTCCGAACCTTCGATCGCGACCGACACGACCTCGTCCGACACGACCGAGACCCGGAAATCGCGGTCCTCGCCATGCTTGTTGCGGATGCGGATTTCATAGGTATTGCGGATCGCACCGTCGGACATGGTGACGAAGATCGGGTTGCGCACCGGCGTCACGTTCAGCCCGATGGGCGAGCGCAGGAACAGCGCCACGATCAGTCCGACACCCACCGCCGTCCATAGCAGGGTGTAGACCAGCGTGCGGGGCCGCAGGACATGTTTCCAGATCGAGCGCGCCTTGCCGCCCTTGCGTTCGACCTCTTCGTCCTTCAGCGCGATGTAGTCGATCAGCCCGCGCGGCTTGCCGATCTTGGCCATAACATCGTCGCAGGCATCGATGCACAGCGCACAGGTGATGCAGGCCAGCTGCTGGCCGTTGCGGATGTCGATGCCCATCGGGCAGACGTTCACGCAGGCCATGCAGTCGATGCAGTCGCCGTTGCCCGCCACGTTCTGCTTGCCGCGCGGCTCGCCCCGCCATTCGCGGTAGGCCACGGTCAGCGTGTCCTCGTCCATCATAGCCGCCTGGATGCGCGGCCAGGGGCAGGCGTAGATGCAGATCTGTTCCCGCGCGAACCCGCCAAAGGCAAAGGTCGTCGCGGTCAGCAGGGCAATGGTCATGTAGGCGACGGGGTGCGCGCTGCCGTCCAGCAGGTTCACCAGCAGCGTCGGCGCATCGGTGAAGTAGAAGACCCATGCCCCGCCGGTCGCCAGCGCGATCAGCAGCCAGACCACCCATTTGGTCAGCCTGAGCCGTGCCTTCCGCAAGTCCCAGGCCTGGTTCCACAGCCGGACCCGTGCATTCCGGTCGCCCTCGATCCAGCGCTCGACCAGGATGAACAGGTCGGTCCAGACCGTCTGCGGGCAGGCATAGCCGCACCATACCCGCCCCAGCGCCGAGGTGAACAGGAACAGCCCCAGCCCCGCCATGATCAGCAGGCCCGCGACGAAATAGAACTCGTGCGGCCAGATCTCGATCATGAAGAAAAAGAACCGGCGGTTGGCCATGTCGACCAGCACGGCCTGATCGGGCATTGCCGGGCCGCGGTCCCAGCGGATCCAGGGCGTGATGTAGTAGATGCCCAGGGTGACCGCCATGATCACCCATTTCAGGTTGCGGAAGCGCCCGTAGACCCGACGCGGAAAGATCGGTTCGCGCGCCGCATAAAGCTTCGGCGGTTGAGAATCGGTCGTGCTCACGGAGTACTCCGCTTGTCCTGTTGCGCAGCCTTTTCTGCCATCCGGCCAGGCCGCAGGCCTTGACCTGCATCAATCCGGGCTCAACCTTGGTTGTGCTTTCGTTACCGGACGGTGCCACACTGGTCAGGGCGCGTTGACAGGCCGTCCGGCGCAACGGTGAATCCGGCCGACGGGCGTTCGTGCCGGCTGTGGGTGACAAGTGCATGGCATATGAACGGACTGTCCTGACGGCCGCGGCGGCGCTTCTGCTTTTTGCAGGGGGCGTCGTCGCAGGTGTCAACAACTGGCTTCCCGCCCGCCTGTTCAAGACCGCCATGGTCACAGCAGGCGAGATCCGCACCTATGCCGAGGCCGCGATCTTCGCCTTTCCGAACCAGCACACGCGCCCGCGCCGCGGACCGGGCGACGGCGTGACGCTGTCCGACCCCGCCGCGATGCAGCCCGGGGTCACGCTGGTGTCGGGCCTGTTCGGACAGGTGCTCGGCTTTCGCCTGATGGCTGCCGACGGGACGATCCTGCACGAATGGCCGGTGAACTTCTTCACCCTCGCCCCCGAAGAGATGAACCACCGCTATCACGCGCTGATCCACGGCGAGATGATGTTCCCCAACGGGGATATCATCGCCAACCTCGACGGGCGGCGGCTGGTACGGTTCGACCACTGCGGCAGGATGCTGTGGCAGACGCCGGCCAAGCCGCACCACTCGGTCTTTCTCGACGAAAACGGGCTGGTCTGGACGCCGACCGGGGCCACGCCCTACCCGCCGAACGGAATCGTGGGCTTTCCCTACAGCATGGACCGGATCGGAGCCTTCGATGCCGAAACCGGCAAGCAGGTGGCCGAGGTTTCGCTGTCGGACAGCTTTCACGACCTGAACCACCCCGGGCTTCTGCAACCGAACCCGGCCAATGCCGACGACCTTCTGCACACCAACGACGTCGAGGTCCTGTCGGCGGCGATGGCCCCCGCCTTCCCGATGTTCCGGGCACGCGACATCCTGATCTCGTCGCGCAACCTGCATCAGCTCTGGGTGCTCGACGGTACGACGCACCAGATCAAGTGGACCTATGCCGGGGCGATGCGCGGCCAGCACGACCCGGATTTCGAGCCCGACGGAACGATCAGCGTCTTCGACAACCGCGCAACGGGGGAACCTACGGCCGAAAACGGCTATCTTGGCGCGCTCGGCGGCAGCCGGATTGTCGCGATCGACCCGGCAACCGGGAAAGAGCGGGTGCTCTACGCCTCGGATGCGGACAACAGTTTCTATTCGCCGTTCCGCGGCAAGCATCAGATGCTGGCCAACGGAAACATCCTGATCACCGAAACCGACGGCGGGCACGTGTTCGAGGTGACGCGACAGGGGCGGGTCGTCTGGTCCTTCATAAACGGCTGGGACAAGGACCATGTGGGCTGGGTAATGGGGGCGACGCGCTACCCCGAAAGCTTTGCCGCCGCAGCGATGGCCCCCTGCACCTGACCGGACAACCCGGCGCTTGAGCGCGCGGCCCGCGCCTGCGAGGATGGTGGCAAGGGGACTGGGAGGGGCCGCCATGCCGGAACGCCGCCGCGCCGCTGACAGCAGCGAGTTTTCTGCCGCCGAGATCGGTGCGCTCGCGCATCTCTACCGCGGCGAGGTCTACCGTTCGACCGTCTGGCGCACCCGGCTCGACACCACCACGAACTGGGCGGTCGTCACGCTTGGCGTGGCGCTGTCGATCACCTTTTCCTCGCCCGATGCCTCGCCCCTTCCGCTGCTGCTGGTCGGCATCCTGATCATGCTCTTCCTTGCGCTCGAGGCACGGCGCTACCGTTACTTCAACGTCTGGCGGGCCAGGGCGCGCTGGCTGGAAAAGAATTTCTACGTGCCGATGCTGCGCGATGGCGACCTACACACCGAAACCGACTGGCAGGCGCAGCTGGCCGATGACTATGCCCACCCGCGCTATCACGTCAGCTACATGACCGCGCTCGCCCGCCGGGTGAGGTCGAACTATCTCTGGATCTTGCTGATCCAGACGGTCGCCTACGTAGGCAAGCTGATCGTACACCCGAACGCCGCGGCGGACTGGTCAACCTTTCTTGCGCGCGCCGACATCGGACCGATCCCCGGCGCGGTCATCCTGATCCTCGGTGCGGTCTACATCGCAAGCTGGGTGTCGCTGGCCATCTGGGTCAGCCTGCGCGACGCCCGACGCATTCAGGGCCGGGGCGGAACCCCGGCAATGGGCTAGACAGCGAAAGCCGCCGGTCACGGCCCCGTCCGGCACCCCCCTCTGGTCATTCGCTGCCTTCGCGGACAAGACTGCCACCACCGAACGGAGAACGCCCCATGAAACGCCACCGCCTCGGAACCTCAGGCCTTCAGGTTTCCGAAATCTGCATCGGCTGCATGACCTTTGGCGAGCCCCTGCGCGGCGGGCACCCCTGGACCCTGCCTGAAGACCAGTCGAAGCCCCTGATCCTCAAGGCCGTCGAGGCCGGCGTGACCTTCTTCGACACCGCCAATGTCTATTCCGACGGGTCCTCCGAGGAAATCCTCGGCCGCGTCCTCTGGCAGGCCGTGCCACGGGATGAAATCGTGCTCGCCACCAAGGTCCACGGCGACGATGACCCGAACTGGCGCGGCCTGTCGCGCCGCGCGATCATGCGGCAGGTGGACTTGTCGCTGAAACGGCTTCAGACCGACTGGATCGACCTCTACCAGATCCACCGCTTTGACCCCGATACCCCGGTCGAGGAAACCATGCAGGCGCTGAACGACCTGATCCGCATGGGCAAGGTCCGCTACATCGGCGCATCGACCATGGCGGCCTGGCAATTCGCCAAGCTGCAAGAAGCGGCGCGGGCGAACGGCTGGACGCCCTTCATCTCGATGCAGAACCAGCTGAGCCTGCTCTACCGCGAGGAAGAACGCGAGATGCTGCCGCTTTGCGCCGATCAGGGCGTGGGCATCATCCCCTGGTCGCCGATCGCGCGCGGGCGGCTGGCTCGGCCTGCGGGGGCCGAGACGGAACGGACGCGCAGCGACCAGTATGGCAAGATGCTGTTTGACCAGACGGCGGATGCCGACCGCGCCGTGATTGATGCCGTGCAGGCGGTGGCGGCAGAGACCGGCCGGACGATGGCGCAGGTGGCGCTGGCCTGGGTGCGGCAGAAACCGGGCGTCGCCGCCCCCATCGTCGGCTATTCACGGCCCGACCAGTTCGACGACATCCTGGCGGGTCTGAGCCTCGTTCTGACCCCCGACCAGATCGCGCGGCTCGAGGCACCCTATGTGCCGCACGCGCCAAGGGATCACTGAGGGGTATCGGCCGCGACGCTCAGGTGACTGTAGGATGGGTGATTTCACCCATCACTCCGCGCGCCCAAAACCCTAAGACTTCCTGAATCTGCGTCGCCAACCCGTTGAAATCATTCAATCGACACAGGCGTCCCGACTCGGGACGCCCCAAAAAGCGAACGGGCGGAGCCTTCG
>JBJOQI010000402.1:0-23386 GCA_046050045.1 Pseudomonadota bacterium
GTCTCGCCCTTCTTCACGCTGGACTGGCCGACCGACATGTTCATCACGTCCGCGCCAAGGCGCTTGCCCGCAAGCTCGAAGCTCGCCTGGGTGCGGGTCGAGGCCTCGAAGAACATGTTGATCTGGGTCAGGCCCGCCAGCGCGTCGCCCTGCTTCACGGTGCGGCGGTTCAGGTCAACATACTTCTCGGACAGGTCGAGGACAGTGCGAATCTCGTCCGGGGCGAGGTGCTCGATTCCCAGAAGGTGGCGTGCGCGGAAGGTCATGGGGCCCCCAGTCCGTTTCGGGCCTTATGACAAAGCCTGCCCTGCGCAGCAACGGGGTTTCGCCTTGTGGCCGGGCGGAAGCGGGCCTAGGCTTTGCCCATGCGGATTGATGCGGACAGACTGGACCTCGCGACGGCGGCGGCGCTTTGCGGCTGGCTGGCCGAGATGGGTGCCGACGAGGCAGTGGGCGACCAGCCGGTGAACCGCTACGACCTGCCGGCGGAGCCGCCCTGGTCGCGCGCTGCGGCGGCGGCGCGGCCGGCTCAGGGTCGGGGGCTGGCCCCGGCCGTGGCAGATGCTTCGCCCGTCGTGCAGGCTGACCCGGTGGCCGAGGCCAGGGCCACGGCAGAGGCGGCGGGCGACCTTTCCGCCCTGGCCGCAACCATGGCTGCCTACCCGCATTGCGAGCTGCGCAAGGGGGCCAAGAATTTCGTCTTTGCCGACGGGCTGGCGGGCGCCCGGGTGATGATCGTGGGCGAGGCGCCCGGCCGTGAGGAGGACCTCGAGGGGCGGCCCTTTGTCGGCGCGGCGGGGCAGATGCTGGACCGGATGTTCGCGGCCATCGGGCTGAGCCGCACCTCGCCCGACCCGGCGGTGGCGCTCTACATCACCAACGTGATGCCGTGGCGGCCGCCGTCGAACCGCGAGCCCGAGCCGGGCGAGATCGCGATGATGCAGCCGTTCCTGCACCGCCATGTCGAGCTGGCCGACCCGGATGTCATTGTTCTTATGGGAAATACGCCCTGTTCCGCGCTTCTGGGGCAGCGCGGCATCCTGCGGCTGCGCGGCACCTGGGCCGAGGCGCTGGGCAAGCCGGTACTGCCGATGACGCATCCGTCCTATCTGCTGCGCACGCCGATCGCCAAGCGCGAGGCCTGGGCGGACCTGCTGGCCCTGAAGGCGAGGTTGAACACATGAGCCGGATCGACGAGAACAGGGAGTTCATCCCCGTCCGGATCGCGGTCCTGACCGTCAGCGACACGCGGAGCCTGGCCGAGGACAAGTCGGGCGACACGCTGGTCGAGCGGCTGACCGGGGCGGGGCACGTGCTGGCGGCGCGCGGCATCGAGAAGGACGAGCGGGCGGCCATCGCGGGGCATCTGCGGCGCTGGATCGCGGACCCCGCGATTGACGTGATCCTGACGACCGGCGGCACCGGCCTGACCGGGCGCGACGTGACGGTCGAGGCGCACCGGGATGTCTACGAGAAAGAGATCGAGGCCTTCGGGACGGTGTTCACCTTGGTCTCGATGCAGAAGATCGGCACCAGCGCGGTGCAGAGCCGGGCCTGCGGCGGGGTGGCGGGCGGGACCTACCTGTTTGCCCTGCCGGGCAGCCCGGGAGCCTGCCGCGATGCCTGGGACGAGATCCTGCGCTGGCAACTCGACTTCCGTCACCGGCCCTGCAACTTCGTCGAGATCATGCCGCGGCTGGACGAGCATTTGCGGCGGAAATGACGTTTTCGCCCGGAAGGGGTGCAAGCGGCTGAAAAGACGCGAAAAACAACGTCTTCCTAACGTCTTCCCAACGTCTTCTTTACGTACGTACGTTCAGGATACGTCGAGGGGGGGTGATGGGTGAAATCACCCACCCTACGGGGCCGAGCGATTTGGGCAGGATGGGTGCCTGCACCCGCCGTCGCGTCAGCCGGTGCAGCCCTGGATGTCGATGGCGCGACCGCCGCCGAAGAGGGTGATGCGGATGCCTGAGCGGTCGAGCGCGAAGGGGCGCGCTTCGGGGGGGACGAGGTCGGACACAAGGGTCAGGGCCGCGCCGTCGCGCGCGCCGCTGGCCTGCGAGACCCAGACCCTGCGGTCGGCAAGTTCGATCACGCCGAATTCGTCTGGTCCGAGGGGGGGGGCGGTGACTGCCGTGGTCAGGCGCAGGCCGTCGCTGATCGGCTCGGCCGCGCAGCGGGCACCGGTGACGCCTGCCTGCCCGGCCGGGACCGGCTGGTCGGCCAGCGCGTTTTCGATCCGGGCATCACGCGGGCCCTTGCCCTGCAGGCTGCCGCTGACCGTGACCGAGGCCGGCACGCAGATCTCGTCGCAGACGCCGAGGTCGATCCGCGCGGCCAGGGCCAGCGGGCTGCCCGCGGCCTTCGGCGAAAGCTCGATGGGCAGGACGACCTCGTTCTCGTACCCAAGGGTGCGGACGCCGCCGATGTCGAAGACCTGCGGGACCGGCCAGTGAAAGGCGACGCCGGCAAGGTTCTGCGAGCCGGACCAGTCGAAGACCGGGGGAATCCCGGCCTCGCCGGGGCTGCGCCAGTAGGTGTGCCAGCCCGCGGGCATGGTCAGGCGGATCGCGGCAACATGGGTGCCCCGATCGGTCGTCCAGCCGTCGATCAGTTCTGCAGTGATCAGCGGGTCGGGCAGGTCCTGCGCCAGCGCGGGCAGGGCCGGAAGGCAGAGAAGGGCCAGTGACAGGGGGAAGGACAGTAGTTTCATGGGCGCACCATAGGCGCATGATCGTGGGACGGAAGTCACAATTCCGCCAATGGCGGGGCTGCGACGGCCTATCCCTTGAACATCGGGCGCGACGGGCCGATCATCGCGGCAGGAGGCCCGGATGAACCTGCAAGGCAAGCTTCTGATCGCGATGCCCGGAATGGGCGATCCAAGGTTCGAGAAGAGCGTGATCCTGATGTGCGCCCATTCCGACAGCGGCGCCATGGGGCTGATCGTGAACAAGCCCGCCCCGGATCTGGAGTTCGCGGTGCTGCTGTCGCAGCTCGGGATCGAGCAGACCGATACCTCGCGCGATATCCGGGTGCATTTCGGCGGGCCGGTCGAACACGGGCGCGGCTTCGTGCTGCATTCGGCCGATTACCGGGGGTCGGAGTCGACCCTGCGGGTGGACGACCGCTTCGGCATGACCGCGACGCTCGACATCCTGTCCTCGATCGCCGGGGGCGAGGGGCCCGAGGAGTCGATCCTGGCGCTGGGCTATTCCGGCTGGGGTCCGGGGCAGCTGGAAGGCGAGATTGCGCAGAACGGCTGGCTGGTGGCCGAGGCCGATCCGTCGCTGGTGTTTTCGGGCGACAATCCGGGGAAGTGGACGCGCGCCCTGCGCAGCATCGGGATCGAACCCCTGATGCTGTCGGCCGCAGCGGGCCGGGCCTGAACCCGGCACAGGCCTTCAGCGCGGCGCGGCGGCGCGGGTCAGCCGGTCGTTGATTGCGCGGCCCAGGCCCGTGTCGGGCACCGGCGAGACGCAGATCATGCCATCCGCCCCGGCCAGTGCATCGGCGTGGCGGAGCGTGGCGAACAGGTTTGCCGCCGCCTCGACCAGATCGCCCGAGGGCGACAGCGACAGGTCGGCCGCCACCGGACCGAAGCCGATCCAGACCTCTCCCGGGCTGCGCGCCCGGGCGTCGAGCCGTAGCCGGGCGCGGGGGGCGTAGTGCGACAGAAGCTGGCCGGGGGCGTTCGGGCGCGCGGCGTCGGACTGCGCGGCAAGCGGCTGGCCGAGCAGCGCCTCGATCTGTTCTGTCGGAATGCCGCCGGGGCGCAGGATGGCGGGGTGGCCCGCAAGCCCGAGGATGGTCGATTCCAGCCCCACGGCGCAGGGCCCGCCGTCGATCACCGCGGCGATGCGGCCATCGAGCCCGTCAAGCACGTGAAGGGCGGTCGTCGGGCTGATCCGGCCCGAGGGGTTGGCCGAGGGCGCGGCAAGCGGGCCGCCGAAGGCGCGCAGCAGCGCCTGCGCGACCGGATGGGCGGGCACGCGGAGTGCTACGCTGGGCAGGTCGGCGGTTACGAGGGGCGAGATCCCGGCCCCCTCGCGCAGCGGCAGCACCAGCGTCAGCGGCCCCGGCCAGAAGGCCACGGCGACGGCGCGGGCGCGGTCGTCGAAGCGGGCGACCAGCTCGGCCGCAGCGAGGTCGGGCAGGTGGACGATCAGGGGGTTGAAGCGGGGGCGGCCCTTGGCATCGAAGATCCGGGCCACCGCCATGTCGGACCGCGCGTCGCCGCCAAGGCCGTAGACCGTCTCGGTCGGGAAGGCGACGAGCCTGCCCTCGCGCAGCAGGGATGCGGCGCGGGCGAGGTCCCCGGGGCCGGTGCCGAGGCGCGTGGTGGACATTTGCGACATGTGTGACGCTGCGTTGGGGTTGCCGCCCTGCGCCGCGGGACTAACCTGAGCGCAAGTCGTGATCCACTTAAGGCGCGGCGGCGGGCTTGCCAACCGGTCGCGTGACGGAGATTGAGATGCCCTTTCGCGCGCCGGTTGCCGAGTATCGGTTCATCCTCGACCAGGTGGTGCCGCTGGCGCAGGTCGCCGCGACCGCGCGGTTCGGGGCGGCGCAGCCCGATCTGGCCGAGGCGGTGCTGACCGAGGCGGCGCGGGTGGCCGACGCGGTGATCGCGCCGCTGAACCGGGCGGGCGACAAGACGCCGGCGCGGCTGGAAAACGGGGTTGTGCGCACCTCGCCCGGGTTTGCCGCGGGCTACCGGGCGCTGGCCGAAGGCGGCTGGATCGCCACCGCGGCCCCGGTAGAATACGGCGGGATGGGCCTGCCGCAGGCGCTGAATGCCTGCGTCAACGACATGATGTCGGGGGCCTGCATGGCGCTGCAGCTGAACCCGGTGCTGGCGCAGGGCCAGATCGAGGCGCTGGAACATCACGCGAGCGACGAGATCAAGGCGCTCTATCTGCCGCGGCTGATCTCGGGCGAATGGACCGGGACGATGAACCTGACCGAGCCGCAGGCCGGAACGGACGTGGGCGCGCTGCGCACCCGGGCCGAACCCGCGGGGGACGGCACCTACAAGATCACCGGGCAAAAGATCTTCATCACCTGGGGCGACCATGATTTCGGCGGCAATGTCTGCCATCTGGTGCTGGCGCGGCTTCCCGACGCGGTGCCGGGGGTGAAGGGGATCAGCCTGTTCATGGTGCCGAAGTTCATTCCCGGCCGGGATGGCAGCCTTGGTCGGCGCAACGCGCTGCAGGTCGTGAGCCTGGAGCACAAGATGGGCATCCACGGCTCGCCCACCTGCGTGATGGCCTACGAGGGCGCGACCGGCTGGCTGGTGGGCGCGCCGCATCAGGGCATGGCCGCGATGTTCACGATGATGAACAACGCAAGGCTGGCGGTCGGCATGCAGGGCATCGGCGTGGCCGAGGCGGCCTGGCAGCAGGCGCTGGACTATGCGCGCGAGCGGCGGCAGATGGGCCGGATCGCCGACCACCCCGACGTGCGGCGGATGCTGTGGAGCGCGCGCGCCGACATCTTCGCGGCGCGCGCGATCGGGCTGGCCTGCGCGGCGGCGACCGACATGGCGGTTGCGACGGGCGATGCGGCCTGGAAGGCGCGGGCGGCCCTGCTGACGCCGGTGGCCAAGTCCTTTGGCTCCGAGGTCGGCAGCGAGGTGAGCGACATGGCGGTGCAGGTGCACGGCGGCATGGGCTTCATCGAGGAAACCGGGGTGGCGCAGTTCTACCGCGACGTGCGCATCGCCTCGATCTACGAGGGCACGAACGGGATTCAGGCGATCGACCTGGTGGGACGCAAGCTGGCCGACGGCGGCGAGGCGCTGTTCCGGCTGCTCGACGAGGTCGAGGCCGGGGCCGAGGTGGCGCGGGCGGCGCTGCCGGCCCTGGCGGGCGCGGTCTGGTCGGCAGCCGAGACGCTGCGCGAGGCGACCGAGGCGATGGTGGCGACCGATGCGGGCCGGCGGCAGGCCGGGGCGCTGCCCTTCCTGCGGGCGCTGGCGCGGGTGCTGGGGGCGCATTTCCACCTGCGGGCGGCGCTGGCGGATCCGGCGCGGCTGCCGCTGGCCGAGGTCTATGTCGGCCGGCTGCTGCCGCGCTTCGCGGCCCATCTGGCCGAGGTGCGGGCGGGCGGCGAGGCGTTGATGGCGATCGACCCGGACGACATGGCCGCCTGATGGATCAGGCGCTGCCCGACGCCGGCGGCATCCGCCACCTGACCGAAACCCCGCCCGTAGCGGGACAGGCGGCAGAGATCGCGCCGGGCATCCTGTGGATGCGCCTGCCGCTGCCGATGGCGCTGAACCACGTCAATGCCTATGCGCTGGACGATGGCGAAGGCTGGACGGTGATCGACCCCGGGCTGAGCTCGGCCAAGGCGCGGGGGATCTGGGACGGCCTGCTGGCCGGGCCGCTGTCGGGAAAGCCGGTGCGGCGGGTTCTGGTGACCCATTACCACCCCGACCACATCGGGTTGGCGGGATGGTTCCAGGCGCGGGGGGCCGAGCTTCTGACAACGCGCACCAGCTGGCTGCTGGCGCGGATGCTGCAACTGGACGTGCAGGACCGCCCGGTCGCGCAGACGCTGGCCTTCTGGCGCGCCGCGGGAATGCCCGAGGACCGGCTCGCGCGGCAGGCGGGCGAGCGGCCCTTCAACTTCGCCGATTGCGTCGAGCCGCTGCCGCCCGGCTATACCCGCATTGCCGAGGGGCAGACCCTGCGCATCGGCGGGCGCGACTGGGCGGTGCTTTGCGGCGACGGCCATGCACCGGAACATGCGACCCTGTGGAGCGGGACCGACGACCTCGTGATCGGGGGCGACCAGCTGCTGCCCTCGATCTCGGCCAATATCGGGGTCTATGCCAGCGAACCCGAGGCCGACCCCCTGGCCGAATGGCTGGCAAGCTGCCGCCGCTTTGCCGGGATTGCCGAGGCGCGCCATGTCGTTCTGCCGGGCCACAAGCTGCCCTTCACCGGCCTGCCGCTGCGCATCGGGCAGATGATCGGCAATCATCTGGGCGCGCTCGACCGGCTGCGGGCCTTTCTGGCGACGCCCGCCACGGCGGTCGATTGCTTCCTGCCGCTGTTCAAGCGCGAGATCGCCAGTGCCGAATACGGATTGGCCCTTGTCGAGGCGGTGGCGCACCTTAATCATCTGCTGGCGCGGGGCGAGGTGACGCGGGCGCGCAGAAGCGACGGAGCCTGGCTTTGGCAAGCGGAAAACGGCGGACCACCCCAGCAAGGCATGTGAGGGACGAGGCGATCAGCACGTCGGTCGAGGCGCTGGAGGCGGCGGTCCTGCCGCAGGCGGGGGTCGCCCATACCTCGGCCGATGCGCCCTGCACGGCGGAAATGGAACCCCTGTCCAAGGAATTCCTGGAAGAACAAGCGAAAAGCCCGGCGCAATGGGCCTATGAGCGGCTGATCCTGTACATCAGCAACTTCGAGAAGCAACTCGACGAGCGGCAGGAAATCGCGCTGGGCATGGCGGGCAGCGATTCCGGTGCGCTGCTGATCGAGGGCCTGGGGTATTTCGCGCCCGATATCGTCACCTTCTACGGGCGCGACGAAGAGGGGGCCCGGACCCAGCTGATCCAGCATGTGAGCCAGCTGAACGTGATGCTGCGCGCCCTGCCCAAGCAGGACGAGGCGGCCGCGCCGCGCCGGATCGGGTTCGAGTTGGTGCGCAAGCTCACGCGGAAGTGAAGCGCGCGCCGGCTGCGGCCGATTTCTGCGGTCACTACCCCCTTTGTCTGGGCCCGTGACAGGTTCAAGCGAATAGGATATGCGGGGCCGCAAACGCGGATTTCAGGAGTTGCACGACATGGCCGAACACAAGCATGGCAGCATGGATGTCAGGGGTCACGAGAAGGTCTTTGCCGGGTTCATCCGCATGGCGACCTGGGGTGCGGGCATTGCCATCGGCATCCTGATCTTCATGGCGCTTGTGAACGCCTGACGGAGCCCAACCGATGCTGCGCCGCCTGATCGCCTGCCTCGCGATACCGCTGTTCCTTGCCGCCTGCGGCGCGGAACCGGTCTGGGCACCTGACGATGTGGTGGCGCGGGCACGCTATGTCTCGGGCGAGCCGCCCTCGATCACGCTGTTCACGGTGGTGCGGAAGACGACCGGCGACGGGGCGCATTCGGGCATCATGATCGACGGGTCGCAGCGGGTGATGTTCGACCCGGCGGGCACCTGGCACCATCCGACGGTGCCGGAACGCAATGACCTGCATTTCGGCATCACGCCGCGGATGAAGGCCTTTTACATCGACTATCATGCGCGCGAGACCTACGACGTGATCGAACAGAAGGTCTATGTCTCGCCCGAGGTCGCGGAAATGGCGATCCGGCGGGCGCAGTCGCAGGGTGCGGTTGCGAAGGCGATGTGCGGCACCTCGGTTGCCTCGATCCTGCGCGACCTGCCCGGCTTCGAGAGCGTGCCGCAAAGCTTCTTTCCGGGTCGCGTGAAGGCGGGCTTTGCCCGGCTGCCGGGTGTCGTGACCAAGCGGCACGAGGACGGCGATCCCGACAACAACTCGGGTGTGCTGATGGTCCAGAAGGACCAGTCCTGACCGGGGCGGGCCCGGTCCTGATCGGCCTGATCCTGGCGGGCGGCGAAGGCCGTCGCCTTGGCGGGGCCGACAAGGCCCTTGTCGAACTTGGCGGCGAGACGCTGGTGGCGCGGGCTGTCCGGCGCCTGCGGCCGCAGGTGGGGGCGATCGCGATTTCTGCCAATGGTGATCCGGGGCGCTTTGCGGCGCTGGGCTGCCCGGTGCTGGCCGATGCCCTGGGCGACAGACGCGGCCCGCTGGCCGGGATCGAGGCGGGGCTGACCCACGCGGCGGGCACCGGTGCGGCAGGGATCGTCACGGTGGCGGTGGATACGCCGTTCTTTCCCGACGATCTGGTGCAGGTGCTGCGCGCTACGGCGGGCCCGGGCGGCGCCGCGATTGCCGCTGACGCCGACGGGATGCATCCGACCTTTGCGCTGTGGCCGGTGTCGGCGCTGGCGGCAGTGCGGGCGCAGATCGGGGCCGGGGCCTACCGGCTGCGCGATCTGGCGGCGGCGGTCGGGGCGGGAACTGCCATGTTCGGCGGGCGGGCCTTTTTCAACATCAACACGCCAGAGGACCTGGCGCGGGCCGAGGCGATGGCCGAAGGCCGCGGCTGATCCGGGTCAGTCGAAGATGCCCGTCACGCGGCCCAGGAGCATGAAGGCCCGCGCGGTGCGGGTCTCGGCAAAGTCCGAGATCTCCTGATCGGTCGCGTTCTTTTCGAATTCGATGAAGGTGCGGTCGAACTGGCGCAGGAAATGGTGTGCCGCATCGCGGAAGACAGTGTCCTGCTTCATCCGGCCGGCGCTGAGCGCAAGTGAGGAGCGGTCGCGCACCCCGCCGAGGCCCGCGACGGGCTTGCCGCGTTCGCCGGTGGCAAAGCGCCGCCAGACCTCGGGGCGGGCGCGGTCGGGGCGCAGGTCGTCCATGTAGATGCCGTCCTGGCTGAGCAGGGTCAGCACGTCCTGCGCGGCGCGCACGAGTTTGGCGAGGTTGCGGTCATCGAGCGCGCGGCGGAGTGCGCGGAAACCTTCGGCATCCTCGGCGGTATCGGGGAAGTTCAGCGCGCGGATGAAATCGGTGACCGAGACGGTGGCGGTCTGCTGTTCGGCGCCGGGGCCGAGCGCAAGCGCGGGCTGGTCATCGGAGGGGGTGGCCGGCGCGGCGGGGCGCTGCAGGGCCTTGCGATCGGGCGAGGGGGTGGCGTCGCGGCGCGAGGCGAAGGCGGCGATGGTGCTTTCGGTCTGGCGCTGGGCGGCGGCGATCTCGTCAAGCTTGCGTTCGACCGAGGGGCGGGCGGCCGCGTTGCCGGCCTGCGACAGGTAGGCCTGCCGCATTGCGTCGAGTGCGGCCTGCAGGCGCGTCGCCTCGGCCCGCATGGCGCGGGCCTGGCGGGCAGTGACCGCGGCCACCCAGATCAGCGCCAGCGGCATGAACACCGCAACGAGGATCATCACCGTCGAAAGCGTCGAGCCGGTGCCGTCGCCGGGATTGGCAAAGAAGAAGAAGGCGCTGACCAGCGCCAGCCAGACGACGCTGACCGCGACCGCGATCATGTCGGCCGCGGCGATGCCGCTGCCCGTCTCGGCGGGCGCGGAATAGCGGATGTCCTGAAGTGGATCGGGCATGGGCAACCTCGACGCCCGGAAGGTCAGATATAGCGGATCGAAAGGACTTCGTAACTTTTCTCGCCGCCGGGGGTGCGGACCTCGACGCTGTCGCCTTCGTCCTTGCCGATCAGGGCGCGGGCGAGCGGCGAGCGGATGTTCAGAAGCCCGCGTTCGATGTCGGCCTCGGTCTCGCCGACGATCTGGTAGGTCTTTTCCTCGTCGCTGTCCTCGTCGACCAGCGTGACGGTCGCGCCGAACTTGATCGGGCCGGAAAGCCGGGTCGGGTCGATGACATCGGCCAGCGACAGGATGCCCTCAAGCTCCTTGATGCGGCCCTCGACGAAGCTCTGCTTTTCGCGGGCGGCGTGGTACTCGGCGTTTTCCGACAGGTCGCCGTGTTCGCGCGCCTCGGCAATGGCCTTGATGACGGCGGGACGTTCCACCGACTTCAGGACCTTCAGCTCTTCGTCCAGCGCGGCATGGCCGGCGCGCGTCATCGGAATCTTTTCCATCGCTCACATCAGTCAAAAGGCACCGCGCCGGCCCCGGTCAGGGCCGCGGGTGCAGGGCAACGACGTCCACAGTCGGTGAAAAGACAGGAGTGGATGAACGATTGCAAGGGGTTTGAAGGATTTTCGGCGGCGGAATGCCGCAATGCGGCGGGAAGTGTCGCCGCTGCGTCGCGGTTGCCTCGCCGCATCCCCTAGGCTAATTCCGGCCAGCAATGCCGCTCAGGGGACAGGGACGGAGACAGCCGATGGACGGGATCACGCGCGAGGCAATGGACTATGATGTCGTGATCGTGGGGGCGGGGCCTGCGGGCCTGTCGGCCGCGATCCGGCTGAAGCAGCTGGACCCCGACCTGTCGGTCGTGGTGCTGGAAAAGGGGTCCGAGGTCGGCGCGCATATCCTGTCGGGTGCGGTACTGGACCCCTCGGGCCTTGACGCGCTGCTGCCCGACTGGCGCAACATGGGTGCGCCGATCACCGTGCCGGTGACGCAGGACAACTTCTACATCCTGGGCGAGGCCGGGCAGGTCCGCATCCCGAACTGGCCGATGCCGCCGCTGATGAACAACCACGGCAACTACATCGTCAGCATGGCCAATGTCTGCCGCTGGATGGCGCAGGTTGCCGAAAGCCTGGGCGTCGAGATCTTTCCGGGCATGGCCTGTTCGCAGATCGTTTACGGCGAGGCAGGCGAGGTGCGCGGCGTCGTTGCGGGCGAGTTCGGGCGCGAGGCCGACGGCACCCCGGGCCCGTCCTACGAGCCGGGGATGGAGCTGCGCGGCAAGTATGTCTTCCTGTCCGAAGGCGTGCGCGGGTCGCTGGCCAAGCAGGTGATGGAGCGCTTCGAGCTGTCCAAGGGCCATTGCCCGCAGAAGTTCGGCCTTGGCATGAAGGAAATCTGGGAAATCGACCCCGCCAAGCACCGGCAGGGTACGGTCACCCACACGATGGGCTGGCCCTTGGGCAGCAATGCCGGCGGCGGGTCGTTCATCTACCACCTCGAGAACAACCAGGTCTACGTGGGCTTCGTGGTGCACCTGAACTACGAGAACCCGCATCTTTACCCCTACATGGAGTTCCAGCGCTTCAAGCATCACCCGATGGTGGCCGAACTGCTGAAGGGCGGCAAGCGCGTGGCCTATGGCGCGCGGGCGATCAGCGAGGGCGGCTGGCAGTCGATCCCGAAGATGGTGGCGCCGGGCGTGGCGCTGCTGGGTTGCTCGGCGGGTCTGGTGAACGTGCCGCGGATCAAGGGCAACCACAACGCGATGCTGTCGGGCAAGGCGGCGGCCGAGGCCGCGGTCGCGGCCATCAAGGCCGGGCGGCAGGGCGACGAACTGGCCGCATACGAGGCCGAGGTGCGCGGCGGCGCGATCGGCCACGACCTGAAACGCGTGCGCAACGTCAAGCCGATGTGGTCGCGCTGGGGCCTGATGGCGAGCCTTGCCTTCGGGGGCCTCGACATGTGGACGAACAACCTGTTCGGCCTGTCGCTGTTCGGCACGCTGCGGCACAAGAAGTCGGATGCCAGGGCCACCGGCAAGGCCAAGGACTTCCCCAAGATCGACTATCCCAAGCCCGACGGGAAGCTGAGCTTCGACCGGCTGACGAACGTCAGCTTCTCGGCCACGAACCATGCCGAGGGCCAGCCCGCGCATCTGAAGCTGAAGGACCCGTCGATCCCGATTTCGGTCAACCTGCCCGACTATGACGAACCCGCGCAGCGTTACTGCCCGGCGGGCGTCTATGAGGTGCTGCAGGGCGACAACGGCCCGCGGTTCCAGATCAACTTCCAGAACTGCGTCCACTGCAAGACCTGCGACATCAAGGACCCGAGCCAGAACATCGTCTGGACCACGCCGCAAGGCGGCGACGGCCCGAATTATCCCAACATGTAACATTTGGGCGAGAAGGCGCGGCTGGCCCGGACATTCCGGGCCGGTCGCATTGCCTTGGCGCGGGTCACGCTCTACCCTTCGGGCGTGACCGGAGGAGACAGGACTTGGGCAGAGGCAGGATCGGGCGGCAGGCGGCGCGTTTGGTATCTGGGCTGGCCCTGTGCCTGGGCCTTGCTGGCAACGCGATGGCGGCGGACGGCGTGGCGGGGCCCTATCTGGCCGGTCGCGCGGCGGCGGCGCATTTCGATTATGCGGCAGCGGCGCAATACTACACCCAGGCGCTGATTTCCGAGCCGGGCAATCCCGGGTTCCTGGAAAACGCCCTGCTGTCGCATGTGGCGACGGGCAATTTCGACCGGGCCGTCCCGATGCTGGACGGGCTGGACCGGCTGGGGCTGAAAAGCCAGATCGCGACGCTGCTGGCGCTGGCCGGGGCGGCGATCGCGGCCGACTGGGACCGCGGGCTGGCGCGGCTCGACGGCGGCGAGACGGCGGGGCCGCTGGTCGACGGCCTGTACCGCGCCTGGGCGCTGGTCGGGCAAGGGAAGATGTCGGACGCGACGGCCGAATTCGACAAGGTCTCGGCCCAGGACGGGCTGAAGGAATTCGCGCTTTACCACAAGGCGCTTGCCCTGGCCTCGGTCGGGGATTTCGAGGGGGCCGATGCGATCCTGTCGGGAACGGCGGGCGGGCCGCTGACCATGACCCGGCGCGGCGTCATTGCCCATGCGCAGGTGCTGAGCCAGCTGGAGCGCGCCCCCGATGCGCTGGCGCTGGTCGACGGGGCCTTCGGGCAGGACCCGGACCCGGCGATCGTTGCACTGCGCGCGGATCTGGCAGCGGGCAAGCCCCTGCCCTTCGACGTGGTGGCGACGGCAAGCGACGGGGTGGCCGAGGTGCTGTACACCGTGGCGGCAGCGCTGGTGCAGGACAATCAGGACGTCTACACGCTGGCCTATGCGCGGCTGGCCTATCATGTGCGGCCCGCGCATCTGGATGCGATCCTGCTGTCGGCCGAAATCCTCGAGGCGCAGGACCAGTTCGACCTGGCAAGCGAGGCCTACAACCTGATTCCGCAGGAGAGCCCCGCCTTTCACGTGGCCGAGATGGGCCGGGCGGATGCGCTGGTGCAGGCCGGCCGGACGGATGCCGCCATCGAGGCGCTGCAGCAGCTGGCCAAGGCACAGCCCGACCTGGCGTCGGTCTGGTCGAAGCTGGGCGACGTGCTGCGGCAGCAAGAGCGCTTCGTCGAGGCCGAAGCGGCCTATGACAAGGCCATCGGCACCTTCGAGACGCCGCAGGCCGGGCAGTGGGTGGTCTATTACGCGCGCGGCATTGCGAAGGAACGCCAGAAGCTCTGGGATCCGGCGGTCGCGGATTTCCGCAAGGCGCTGGAACTGTCGCCCGACCAGCCGCATGTGCTGAACTATCTGGGCTACGGGTTCCTCGAGCAGAAGACGAACTACGACGAGGCGCTGTCGATGATCGAGAAGGCCGTCGCGGCACGGCCGCAGGACGGCTACATCGTCGACAGCCTGGGCTGGGCGCTGTACCGGCTGGGCCGCTATCCAGAGGCGGTGGGCCCGATGGAGCAGGCGGTCGAGCTGATGCCGGTCGATCCGATCGTGAACGACCATCTGGGCGACGTCTACTGGGCGGTGGGCCGGGTGCTGGAGGCCGAGTTCCAGTGGAAACGCGCCCTGTCCTTCGAGCCCGAGACCGAGGCCGAGGCCACGCGGATCCGGCGCAAGCTGGAGGTCGGGCTGGATGCGGTGCTGGCCGAGGAAGGCGCGGCCCCGTTGTCGGTCAGCGAGAATGGCGACTGATCCGGGCTTTGCGCCGGCCAAGATCAATCTGGCGCTGCATGTCACGGGCCGGCGGGCCGACGGCTATCACCTGCTGGACAGTCTGGTGGCCTTCGCGGCGGTCGGCGACCGGGTACGGGCCGAACCGGACGCCGGGCTGAGCCTGCGGATCACCGGGCCGATGGCGGCGGGGCTGGAGGCGGGCGAGGGCAACCTTGTCCTGCGGGCGGCGCGTCTTCTGGGCGGGCCGGGCGCGCGGCTGGAACTGGAAAAGGTGCTGCCGGTCGCCTCGGGCATCGGCGGCGGCTCGTCGGACGCGGCGGCGGCGCTGCGGGTGCTGGCGCGGCTCTGGGGCCTGCCGCTGCCCCGGGCCGCGGATTGCGCAGTGCTGGGGGCGGACGTGCCGGTCTGCCTTGACCGCCAGGCGCGGGTCATGCGCGGGATCGGCGAGGTCCTGTCGGGGCCGGTGCGCCTGCCCGAGGCCCGGGTGGTGCTGGTCAATCCGGGCGTGGCGGTACCGACGCCCGCGGTCTTTGCCGCCCTGACGCGGCGCGACAATGCGCCGATGCCGGCCCTGCCGGACAGCTGGGCCGATGCGGCGGCACTGGCCGGCTGGCTGCGCGGCTGCCGGAACGATCTGGAGGCCCCGGCGATTGCGGTGGCTCCGGTCATCGGCCGGGTGCTTGCGGCGCTGGGCGGCCAGCCGGGTTGCCTGATCGCGCGGATGTCGGGGTCGGGCGCGACCTGCTTTGCGCTTTTCGCTTCGGCCGGGGCGGCGGCGGAGGCCGCGCAGGGCATCCTGGCGGCGGAACCCGGCTGGTGGGTGCGCGACGCGGCCTTGCTGGGCGGCTAGGCGCGGTCAGCGGCCTGCGAGCGTGGCGATTGCCTGCCGGGCGGCGGCGCTGACCGGGGCGATGGTGTCCCGCAGGATCTGGATGCGGTCGAAGCGGGAAGGGTCGGACAACACCGCCTGACGCAGGGCCGCGCCGAAGGCCATCCGCAGTTCGGTGCCGATGTTGAACTTGCAGATGGCGGTGTCGCGGGACAGCGACCGGCGCAGGTCGGGCGGCAGGCCGGAGCCGCCGTGAATCACCAGCGGCAGGCCGGGGGCGGCGGCCTCGATGGCGCGCAGAAGCGGCAGGTCGACTGTCGCGTCGGGGGTCGTCATCAGGTGGCTGTTGCCCACCGAGACGGCCAGTGCATCGACCCCGGTCTCGCGGACGAAGACCGCCACCTCGGCCGGGTCGGTGCCCAGGGATCGGATGCCGCCG
Organism: Pseudomonadota bacterium; assembly: GCA_046050045.1. Taxonomy (GTDB): domain Bacteria; phylum Pseudomonadota; class Alphaproteobacteria; order Rhodobacterales; family Rhodobacteraceae; genus JAOADN01. The sequence continues at coordinate 15,636 of JBJOQI010000402.1, forward strand.
GGATAGCCCACATGGCCAAGCTCGGCCTCGACCGACACGCCGTGGCGACTGGCGAGGTCGACGATGGCGCGGGTCCGGTCGATGTTCTCGGCCAATGGCAGGGTCGAGCCGTCATACATGACCGAGGTGAAGCCGCAATCGATGGCGACGCGGCAGACATCGAGGCTTTCGCCGTGATCGAGATGCGGGACGACAGGAACCGATGCACCCTCGGCCAGCGAGCGGAACATCGCGCCCAGAACCGGCAGGGGGGTGTGGCGGCGGCAGCCCGGCCCGGCCTGCAGGATCACCGGGCGGCCTTCGGCCTCGGCGGCCTGCACATAGGCGACGGCATCCTCCCAGCCGAGGACGACAAGACCCGCCACGGCCGTGCTGTCGGCAAGACAGGGCGTCAGAACCCCGGAGAGGGTCGCGAGGGTCATTTGAACTTGGCGATCATGTCCTTGATCCCCGGTATGGTGTCCAGCTGGTCGGCATGGCTTGGCTGGAAGTACTGTACCAGAGAGCGCTGCGTCTCGCCGCCGAGGATGGTGAAGTAGTACATCTCGTAGCCTGGAAGGGCGCAACAGGGATGGTAGCCGCGGTCGATCACCACGGTCGAGCCGTCAACCACATGGTAGGCATCGCCGGGCTGGCCATCCTCGCGCTGCAGCATCTGCAGGCCCGAGCCGTGGGGCGGGTTGAAGCCGAAGTTGTAGACCTCGTCGTGCCGGGTTTCGAGCGGCAGGCGCGTGGTGTCGTGCTTGTGGCTGGGAAAGCCCGACCAGCCGCCCGCGCCGACGGTGAAGAGTTCGGAGACCAGCAGCCTGCCGACGCGGCCGTGGTACCTGGTGCCGAGGATATGCTTGATCTTGCGATGGGTCTTGGTGTCGTCCGAGCCGTATTGCACCGGGTCGATGTCGGCGGCGCGGATGGCGAAGGGGGCAAAGACCTCGTCGCAGCGGGCACCGGCCACGAAGACCTCGGCCTGATCGGAGAGGCAGGTGATGAGGGCAGATTCGCCGGTCGGGACATAAGTACCCTCGGGCTCGCCGTCCCAGACGTTCAGGCGACGCTGGCCGATGGCGGCGAACGTCTGTCCGGCAACCGCGACATCGACGGTGCCGGTTGCGGGAACGATGCAGGTTTCGTGGCCGGGAACCGAGGACCGGAAGCTTTCGCCCCGGGACAGCCGGACGATGTTGAACGAGACGAGCGGCACCTGCGGGTGATCCACGCCGATGATCGGGGTGTTGCGGTTGTCGTAAGGGGCGATGTGCATGCGGGGTCCTCCGGCCGGTCAGTGGCGGGCGATGAAGGCGTCGAGCGTGGGGGTATCGGGCGAGGCCGGGGCGCAGCCGATGCCCGAGACGATCAGGGCGGCGGTCGCGGCACCGCGGCGGACGGCGGTTTCAAGGGCGTGGCCCGCAGCCAGACCGGCGAGCAGGCCGCCCATGAAGCCGTCACCCGCCCCGGTGGGCTTGAGCGCGGCAACCGGGAAGATGCCGGTCTCGAAGCTGCGGTCGGAGGTGAAGGTCGCCGCGCCGAGCGGGCCGCGCTTGTAGATGCTGACCGCGCCGCGTCCCTGCGCCAGGACCTGCGCGAGGTCGCGGCCCCGGTCATGCGCCCCGGCCAGAAGCCCGAACTCGTCGTCGTTGCCGACCACGATGTCGGCAGCTTCGGCGGCGGCGGCGCAGACCGTTGCGGCCTCGGCCTCGGACGCCCAGGAATAGGCGCGGTAGTCGAGGTCGATCACCACAAGGGCCCCTGCCGCGCGGGCCCGCTGCATGGCGCGCCGGGTCGCGGCGCGCGACGGCTCGGCGGCCAGTGCGGTGCCGGTGACGACAAGCGCGCCGACCGGCGAAAAGTCCGCCGCCTCGGCATCCGGGAGATCGAGCGAGAAATCGGCAGCGCCGTTGCGGTAGAGCACGGTCTGGCACCCCGTGGCGACGGTTTCGGTGACGGCGAGCGAGGTGCGGCTGCCCGGCCCGGACAGGCGGACAAGCTGCGTGCCGACGCCGTAGCGGGCAAGTTCCGCGACGCAGTAGCGCCCGACGGCATCGTCCGATACGCGGGTCAGAAGCGATGCCTCTGCCCCCTGGCGGGCCAGCGCGACGGCGATGTTGCCGGCAGAGCCGCCGATAGCCGAGACATAGGCGCGCGCCTCTTCGATGCGGGTGCCGGGCGGGTCGGCATATAGGTCGAGCCCGACGCGGCCGAGCACGACAAAGCGGTTGAGCCGCAGGCGGTCGAGCCGCGCGGTCATGCCGCCCCCGGGCGACGGCGCGGGGCGAGGTCAATTGCCATGACCTGACCATTCTGGTTCAAGGATGTCGTCATGCCCCGGCCGGATCGCGAATGTGCGTTGACGCTGTGTCGGGGGTTACGTTATCCGTTCTGCAACCGGTTGCAATCTGTTTTGGAAGGATGGCGCCCATGCGCAGCATCGGCCTGGGGATCGTCGGCGGCGGCTATATGGGCAAGGCGCATTCCGTCGCCATGGCGGCGGTCGGCGCGGTCTTTGCGACCGAACTGCGCCCGCGCCTGGAAATGATCTGTGCCACCTCGGCCGGTTCGGCCGAGCGCTACCGGGCAGCCTATGGTTTTGCCCGCGCGACGGCGGACTGGCGGCAGCTGGTGGCTGATCCGGCAGTCGAGGCGGTCGTCATCGCCGCGCCGCAGGAAACGCACCGGCCGATTGCCGAGATGGCGTTCGCGCTGGGCAAGCCGGTGCTGTGCGAAAAGCCGCTGGGCGCGAGCCTGGCGGATGCCACGGCGATGGTGGCGGCGGCAGAGGCCTCGGGCTGCGTGAACATGGTGGGGTTCAATTATATCCGCACGCCGGCCTCGCAGTTCGCGCGGCGGCTGGTGACCGAGGGGGCGATCGGGCGCGTCACCTGGTTCCGCGGCGAGCATACCGAGGATTTCGACGCCGATGGCGACAGGCCCGCGACCTGGCGCAACTTCGGTGCGGCCAACGGGACGATGGGCGATCTGGCCCCGCACATGGTCAACGCGGCGCTGGCGCTGGCCGGGCCGATCGCGCGGCTGTGCGCGGATGTCGTGACGGTGTTTCCCGACCGCCCCGGCCTTGGCGGGCAGGCGGCCAACGACGACATCGGGCAGTTCATGTGCCGGTTCGCCAACGGGGCCTCGGGGCACCTGTCGTTCAGCCGCGTCTCGACCGGGCGCAAGATGGGCTACGCCTACGAGATCACCGGCACGAAAGGCGCGATCCGGTTTGATCAGGAAGACCAGAATGCGCTGTGGCTCTACCGGGCGGACGACCCGCCGGGGCAGCGGGGCTTCCGCAAGATCCTGACCGGGCCCGAGCATCCGGACTATCTGCCCTTCTGCCAGGGGCCGGGGCACGGCACGGGATATCAGGACCAGATCATCATCGAGGCGCGGGACTTTCTGGTGGCGGTCGCCGGGGGGCGGCCGGTCTGGCCGACCTTCCGCGACGGGCTGGAGGTCAGCCGCGTGATCGCCGCCGCCTGGGCATCGGCCGGCAAGGGAGAATGGGTGGATGTCTGAGATCCGGATCGGCAATGCGCCCTGTTCCTGGGGTGTCGAGTTCGCGGATGACCCGCGCAACCCGCCCTGGCGGCAGCTTCTGGCGGATTGCGCGGCGGCCGGCTATCGCGGGATCGAGCTTGGCCCGATCGGCTTCATGCCCGAGGATCCGGCGCTGCTGGGTGAGGCGCTGGCCGAAAACGGGCTGACGCTGATCGGCGGCGTGGTGTTCCGGCCTTTTCACGACCCCGCCGCCTGGGACGAGGTGCAGGACGCGGCCCTGCGCACCTGCCGGGCGCTGGTGTCGCACGGGGCGCGGCATCTGGTGCTGATCGACTCGATTTCGCCACGGCGCGCGCCGACAGCCGGCCGGGCGGACGAGGCCGAACAGATGGACAAGGGCGAATGGGCGGGTTTTGTCGGCCGCTTCCGCGAGGTGGCGAAGCTGGGCGCGGACCATGGGCTGACGGTCGGGGTCCATGCCCATGCGGCGGGCTTCATGGACTTCGAGCCCGAGCTTGAACGGCTGCTGGGCGAGATCGACGAGAGTCTGCTGAAGATCTGCTTCGACACCGGGCACCATTCCTATGCCGGGTTCGATCCGGTCGGTTTCATGCGGCGGCATATCGGGCGCATCTCGTACATGCATTTCAAGGACATCGACCCGGCCGTGAAGGCCCGCGCCGTGGCGGCGCGCACGGGGTTCTATGACGCCTGCGCCGAAGGCATCTTCTGCAACCTCGGCAAGGGCGACGTGGACTTTGCCGGCGTGCGGCAGATCCTGCTGGAGGCGGGCTATTCCGGCTGGTGCACGGTCGAGCAGGACTGCGATCCGGCGGGCGGCACTTCGCCCGTCGACGACGCCCGGGCCAACCGGGCCTATCTGACATCCATCGGGTTCCGCGACGAGGCAAGACCATGAAAAGACTGAACTGGGGCATGATCGGCGGCGGCAAGGGCAGCCAGATCGGCCCGGCGCACCGGATTGCGGCGGGGCTGGACGGCCACTTCGACTTCGTCGCCGGGGCGCTCGACGTGAACGCCGCGGCCGGGCGCAGCTTTGCGCAGGAGCTTGGGGTTGCGGCCGACCGTGCCTATGGCGACTGGCGCGAGATGCTGCAGGGCGAGCGGAACCGGCCCGACCGGATCGAGCTTGTGACGGTCGCGACGCCGAATGCGACGCATTACGAGATCAGCAAGGCCTTCCTCGAGGCCGGGATCGACGTCTTGTGCGAAAAGCCGATGACCGTGACCGAGGCCGAGGCCGAAGACCTGGTGCAGACGGCGCGGCGGATGGGGCGCATCTGCGCGGTCAACTACGGCTATACGGGCTATGCGCTGGTGCGGCACATGCGGGCGATGGTGGCGCGGGGCGATCTGGGCAAGGTCCGGCTGGTCGTGGCGGAATTCGCGCATGGCCACCACGCCAATGCCGCCGATGCCGACAACCCGCGGGTGCGCTGGCGCTATGATCCGGCGCAGGCCGGCGTTTCGGCGCAGTTCGCCGATTGCGGCATCCATGCGCTGCACATGGCAAGCTTCGTCACCGGACAGGAGGTGGCGCGGCTGTCGGCCGACTTTGCCTCGTGCCTGCCGAGCCGGGTGCTGGAAGACGACGCGATGGTCAACTTCCGCATGGATGGCGGGGCGGTCGGGCGGCTCTGGACCTCGTCCGTCGCGATCGGGCGGCAGCACGGGCTGACGATCCAGGTCTTTGGCGAGACGGGCGGCTTGCGCTGGGCGCAGGAGCAGCCGAACCAGCTGTACTACATGCCCCTGGGCCAGAGGCTGCAGGTGATCGAGCGCGGCGAGGGCAACCTGTCGCCGGAAGCCGACCGCGCAAGCCGCGTGACCGTCGGCCATGCCGAGGGAATGCCGCTGGCCTTTGGCAACATCTACCGCGATCTGGCCGAAAGCCTGATGGCCCGGCGCGAGGGGCGCAGTCCCGACCCGGCGATCTCGCTGTTCCCGACGGCAGAGGACGGTCTGCGCTCGATCTCGGCAATCCATGCGGCGGTGGCTTCGGCCGCGGCCGACGGGGCCTGGGTGGACGCGCGGCCCGCGCTGTTCCGCTAGGCCTCAGGGCAGCGGGCGCAGGGTCGACCGCTCGACGATGTGGCAGGGGAAGACCCGCACCTCGGGCGGGGCGAGCGGGTTGTCGAAGCCGGAAACGACCATGTCGACGGCGGCCCGCACGATCGCCTCGAAGGGCTGGTGGATGGTGGTGAGCGAAATGTCGGCCCAGCCCGCCATTTCCATGTCGTTCAGCCCGATCAGGCCAAGGTCGCGCGGAACCGACAGCCCGGCCTGATGCGCTGCCGACAGCGCGCCGATCGACAGGACGTCATCGCCGCAGAAATAGGCCTCGGCCCGGGGGCCGGAAAGCAGCCGGGCCATCTCGGCGCGGCCCGCGTCGTAGCTGTAGGCACTGGCAAAGCTGGTGCTGACGCTGGCCCCCTGCGCGGCGGCGGCGGCGCGGAAGCCCTGAAGCCGGTCCTGCGTGGTCGTGGCGGCTTCCGGCCCGCCGAGAAAGCCGAGCCGCCGGTAGCCGCGCGCCGTCAGGGTTTCGGCGGCCATCCGGCCGGCGGCGACGTTGTCGATGCTGGCGACATGGACGCTTGGCGTCGCCGTGGCGCGCCCGAAGGCATGGACGACGGGGATGCCGGCCGCACGGAAGGCCGCCGCGAAGCCGTCGAGCACCTGTGACGAGGCCACGATCACCCCGTCGACCGAATACTGCTGCAACAGCCGGACCGACCGCGTCGGGTCGGTCTCGTCCGAGAGGTTCACCAGCAGCGGGCGCAGGCCCTGTTCCTGAATCGTGCGGGTGAACAGGTCGAAGACATGCAGGAAGACCGGGTTGAGGAAGTTGTTCGAAACCAGCCCGACCAGCTGGGTCTTGCGCGTGGTCAGGCTGCGGGCCAGCAGGTTCGGGCTGTAGCCAAGCTCGGCGGCGGCGGTCTCGACCAGGGCGCGGGTCCGGGCCGAGACGGATGCGCCCGCCGTGAAGGTCCGCGAAACCGCCGCGCGCGAGACGCCGGCGCGCAGGGCCACGTCTTTCAGGGTGACAGCCATCAGGCCTTGGTCCGATCCGGATTGTGCTTCATCGGCGGCAGGTTAGCCGAGCCGCGGGGGATTGTCATGGGATCGGGCGTGGCCTGCGCGGACTATTCGGCAGCAAGGTCGCGCGACTGCCCCAGCCGCGATGCCGTGACATGCGACAGGGCCAGTGCCGCCGCGCCATGTGCCCAGAGCAGGTCGCCCCAGGCGTGGATCGCGATGCGCGGCGCCGGGCGCATGGTGTCCATCGACAGCGCATTCACCTCGGCCAGGTTCTCGCCCGCGTAAAGGAAGTCGTAGCGCATCCGTTCGCCCGACAGGATGATGAGCGCGGGGTCGAAGAGGTTGACGACGTTGGCGAGCCCCAGCGCCAGGTAACGGCCCGCGCGATGGAAGATCGAGCGTGCCGCCGGGTTGCCCGCCTTGGCATGGTCGTACAGCGATTCGAGCAGCGTGTTGACCGACTGGTTTTCCCGCGTCGACCAGTTCAGGGCCGTCGTCGCCTCGCGCACCAGGGCGTAGTCGGCGACATAGGCCTCGAGGCAGCCGCGCTGGCCGCAGCGGCACAGCGCGCCGTCGAGCTGGACCTTGGTGTGGCCAAGCTCCATCCCGAGACCGCGTGCGCCGCGATAGAGGCGGTGGTTGAGCACAAGCCCCATGCCGAGACCATGCTCGATGGTCACGACCGCGAAATCCGACAGATCGCGCCCGGCCCCGAACCAGAGTTCGGCCATCGTCACGAGGTTGGCGTCGTTGTCGATCTGGACGGGCAGGCCGAGCCGCGCCGAAAGCGCGTCCTGCAGCGGCACCATCCGCTCGGTCAGGATCGGCGACCAGTGCGCGACGCCCGTGGTGCTATCAACGAAGCCCGGAACGCCGATGCCGACACTGGCCAGGTCATGCATCGCGATGCCAGAGCGTGTGCAGACGGTCGCCAGCAGGTCGTGGGTGGCCTCGGCCAGGGCGGCAAGGTCCATCGGCAAGGGGCTGCGCTGGAAGGCGACATCGGCGACGAGATTGCCCGCGAAATCAAGGATGACCGCGGTGTGTTCGCGGTCCGACAGCTTGATGCCCGCGACATGGCAGGCCCCGGGCCGCACGCCGAGCGCGACGGCGGGGCGGCCCCGGCCGGCATCGCCCTCGCGCTGGGTGGTGACCTCTTGCAAGAGACCCGCCTCGATCAGTTCCGAGGTGAT
>JBJOQI010000403.1:0-4785 GCA_046050045.1 Pseudomonadota bacterium
ATCGGGGCTGCGTCCGGTGATCAGGTCGCAGGCGAGCTGGCTGGCGGCGGGGGCGGATTGAAAGCCATAGCCGCCTTGCCCGGCCAGCCAGAAGAACGCGGGGTCCCGCACATCCCGCCCGATCACCAGCACCCGGTCCGGCGCAAAGGTGCGCAGGCCCGCCCAGTTGCTGATCAGCCGCGTGACGGGCTCCGTCACCATCTCTTCATAGCGCGCCAGCCCCTCGGCCAGCACCATGTCGTCGGCCCAGGCGTCGTGCGGCTCCATCGGGTCTTCCTCCGAAGGCGAGACGATCAGGGCACCCGCGTCAGGCTTGGCGTACCAGGCTTCACCGGCGGCGAAGGTCATCGGCCATGTGCTCACGTCAAGCCCGCCCGGCGCGGGCAACCGCGCCATCGACCGGCGGTAGGCCACCAGACCCACCGGGGCAAGGCCCGCCATCACCGCCACCCGGTCGGCCCAGGGGCCGGCGGCATTGACGATGCTGCGCGCCTCGACCTTGCCCCCCGGCGTCGTCGCCACCCAGAGGCCGCCCGCCCTGCGCAGGCCGGTGACGGGAGTGGCCAGCCGCACCTCGGCCCCGCGGCCCTTCGCCTCGCGCAGATAGGACTGGATCAGAAGGTCGGTATCGATGTCCCAGGCATGGGCGGCATAGGCGGTCAGGGCCACGGTGCCGGGGTTCAGGATCGGCATGAAGGCCTGCGCCTCGGCAAAGCTGATCGCGTCGAACTTCATCGCGGTCAGGTCGGCGTCGAAAGCCTCGCGTCCGTCTGCCCCGGCCACCAGCATCAGCCCGCGCGGTGACAGCAGTTTCCCGCCCTCGCGGGTGCGGAACTCGTCCTCGCCCGCGAGCGACAGGGCGACCACGGGCGGCAGGCCGTAGTAGGGTTCATAGAGCGCGGCCGACCGGCTTGAGGCATGATGCGCCAGCGTCGCCTCGGCCTCGACCAGCAGGACCGAGCCAAGGGCCGACAGCCGCGCCGCCGCAGCAACGCCCGCGATGCCGCCGCCGATCACCAGGAAATCCACCGCCATCGCCATGCCTCCGCGCCTTGCCTGCAAGGCCTATCCGCGAAGCCCGAAAAGGAAAAGGCCCCGCACCTGGGGCGCAGGGCCTTTCCCTGTCCTGCCCGTCAGGTCAGCTCGGGTATTCCGCCGTGATGCCCTCGACGTAGAAATTCAGGCCCTTCAGCTCGTCGTCGGTCGCCACGGCGCCGTCGGCCAGCCAGTCGGACCCGTCCTGCTTCTTCAGCGGTCCGGTGAAGGGGTGGTAGCTGCCCGACCCGATCGCGTCGCGCAGCGCCTCGGCCTCGGCCTTCACCTCGGCCGGAACTTCTGCGGAAATGTCGCCGATCACGACCTCGCCTTCCTTGATCCCGCCCCACGAGGCCTTCGATTCCCACGTTCCGTCAAGCAGCGCCTGCGTGCGCTCGACGTAGTAGGGTGCCCAGTTGTCGATGATCGAGGCGATGCGCGGCTTCGGCGCATAGGCCGCCATGTCCGAGGCCTGGCCAAAGCTGTAGATGCCGGCCTCTTTCGCCTTCTCCTGCGGCGCGGTCGAATCGGTGTGCTGCATCAGCACGTCGACGCCTTCGGCGATCAGCGCGGCGGCGGCATCGGCTTCCTTGGCCGGGTCGAACCAGGTGTAGACCCAGACGACCTTCATCTCGGCATTCGGGTTCACCTTGCGGGCGTGGATGAAGGCCGAGTTGATGCCCTGGATCACTTCCGGGATCGGGAAGGACGCGATGTAGCCGATCTTGTTCGACTTGGTCATCCGGCCCGCGATGGTGCCGATGACGGCGCGGCCTTCGTAGAAGCGCGCGTCATAGACCGAGACGTTCGGCGCAAGCTTGTAGCCCGTCGCATGTTCGAACTTCACGTCCGGGAACTTCGCTGCGGTGGCCAGCGTCGGCTCCATGTAGCCGAACGAGGTGGTGAAGATCAGCTTGTTGCCGTCCAGCGCCAGCTGCGTGATCGCGCGTTCGGCGTCAGCACCCTCGGGCACGTTCTCGATGAACGAGGTCACGACCTTGCCGCCGAAATGCTCTTCCACGGCCAGACGGCCCTGGTTGTGCTGATAGGTCCAGCCGCCGTCGCCCGGCACGCCGAGGAAGATGAAGCCCACCTTCAGCGGGTCTTGCGCCACGGCCGGAAGGCCCAGCGCCGCAGCGGTGCCGGCCATGGCCGAGGTGGCCAGGAATTCTCTGCGTTTCATACTCTCACACTCCCCAGTGTACGGGGCCATTCATCCGGCCCCTGTTGGCAGCGCCTCAGGTCGAGGCATGGAAACTCCGCCCCAGCGAGGCCGGGGCCTGAAGGGCGGCCCGGTTGCGCTGTGACGAAATGATGACAAGCACGATAATCGTTATCAGATAGGGTGCCATCGACAAGAGTTGGACCGGGATCGCGATCTCGGCCGCCTGCAGGCGAAGCTGCAGAACGGTCACCCCGCCGAACAAATAGGCGCCGACAAGAACGCGACCCGCGCGCCAGCTGGCAAAGACGACGATGGCCAGCGCGATCCAGCCCGCGCCCGCCGTCATGCCTTCCTGCCACTGCGGCACGCGCACGAGGCTGAGGTAGGCCCCGCCGAGCCCCGCCAGCGCCCCGCCGAACATCAGCGCCATGAACCTGACCCTGATCACCCGGTAGCCCAGCGCATGGGCCGCGTCGTGGCTTTCGCCCACCGCCCGCAGGATCAGCCCGCCGCGCGTCGACTTCAGGAACCAGTGCACGGCGACGACCAGGATGATCGACAGATAGACCACCCAGTCATGGCCAAAGACGATGGGCCCGAGTACCGGGATATCGGCCAGCGGCCCGAAGGGCACCTTGCCCGTGCCGGGCGGCGTGATCCCCTGATAGCCCTGACCCAGCAGCGCCGACAGGCCCAGCCCGAACAGCGTCAGCGCCAGCCCCGTGGCCACCTGATTGGACAGAAGGATCAGGGTCAGGATCGCAAACAGCGCCGCCATCACCGCCCCGGCAATCGCTGCGACCAGAAAGCCCACCACCGGGCTGCCGGTGCCGACTGCGGTCGCAAAGCCGGCAATCGCCCCCATGATCATCATCCCCTCGACCCCGAGGTTCAGGACACCCGCCTTTTCCGCTACCAGTTCCCCGGTCGCCGCCAGCAGGATCGGCGTTGCCGCCACCATCATCGTGGCGATCAGAAGGACGATGTCGATGCCGCCGATGGTCATGCCGCGACGCCTCCCAGCCGGATGCGGAAATTGGTGAGCAGGTCGAAGGCCAGCAGGAAGAACAGCAGCATCCCCTGGAACGCCTGGATCGCCGCCTGCGGCAGGCCCAGCGCCAGCTGCGCCGTCTCGCCGCCGATATAGGTCAGCGCCATCAACAGCCCCGCCAGCAGGATGCCCACCGGATTGAGCCGCCCGAGGAAGGCCACGATGATCGCGGTGAAGCCATAGCCCACGTTGAAGCTGTCGGTGATCTGCCCGCCGGGGCCCGAGACCTCGAACAACCCCGCAAGCCCCGCCAGCGCCCCGGAAATCCCCATGCAGATCGCAACCAGCGTGGCCGGGCTGACGCCCGCAAACCGCGCCGCGCGCGGGGCCTGACCCGCAACCTTGATCTGGAAGCCGAGGATATGGCGGTTGAGCAGCACATAGGCCGCAATGACGGCGGCAAAGGCCGTGATGACACCCCAGTGCAACCCGGTGTTGGTGATGATCTCCTGGTTGAAGGCGCTGGGGTATTCGCGCAGGTTCCGGCTGCCCGGAAAGCCGAAGCCCTCGGGGTTCTTCAGCGGCCCGAAGGCCATCATCGCCAGGATGTTCTCGGCCACATAGACCAGCATCAGCGACACGAGGATCTCGTTGGTGCCGAAGCGGATCTTCAGGAATGCCGGGATCAGCGCCCAGACCATCCCGCCCAGTGCCCCCGCGATCACCATCGCCGGGAACAGCAGCACGCTTTCCGCCGGATAGGCCGCCAAGGCCACGGCGGCCCCGCAGAGCGCGCCCATGATGTATTGCCCCTCGGCCCCGATGTTCCAGACCGCGGCCCGGAACCCGAGGCTCAGGCCGATGGCGATCAGGATCAGCGGCCCCGCCTTGACCAGCAGCTGCGGGCGGAAATAGCCTGCGTTAGGCCCCATCAACGGGTCCCAGAAGATTGCCTTCAATGCCAGGAAAGGATCCTTGCCCAGCAGCGCGAACAGGAATCCGCCCGCGATCATCGTGGCGATGACGGCCAGAACCGGCGTGCCCCAGGTCCAGAAGGTCGACGGGGTGGGGCGCTTTTCAAGCCTCAGCATGACGCACCTCCGCCGCGTGGTGCACATCGGCCTGATGCATCCCGTGCGCGCCGCCCAGCATCAACCCGATCCTGTCGATCGTCAGCCCCTCGGTCGGCACGCTGTCTGACAGCCGCCCCTCGTTCAGCGCGGCAAAGCGGTCGGCGATTTCCATCAGCTCGTCGATGTCCTGGCTGATGACGACAATCGCCGCCCCGTCCGACGCCCGGTCCAGCAGCGCCTGCCGGATGAAGGCCGCCGCCGAGGCATCGACGCCCCATGTGGGCTGGTTCACCACGATCACCGAGGGCGATTGCAGGATTTCCCGCCCGATCACGAACTTCTGCAGGTTGCCCCCCGACAGCGCCCGCGCCGCCGTGGCCACACCCGGCGTGCGCACGTCAAAGGTCTTGACGATCTGTTCGGCCCAGTCGCGCGTCGCGGTCCAGTCGATGAAGCCCCGTTTCGTGAGGCCCTTGCGGACAGCGCCCGACAACAGCGCATTCTCGGTCAGGCTCATGTCC
>JBJOQI010000404.1:0-5729 GCA_046050045.1 Pseudomonadota bacterium
CCGCCTGCGCTGCCGCCATTGCGACGTCTGACGCGGATATCGTGATCAACGCTGCCGCCTATACGGCTGTCGATCAGGCCGAAACAGACACTGTTGCGGCCCAAACCGTGAATGCCGAGGCACCCGGCGCCATGGCGCGCGCGGCCGCCGAACGGGGCATCCCTTTCCTGCATATCTCGACCGACTATGTCTTTGCAGGGTCCGGCGACCGCCCCTGGCGCGAGGATGACCCGACCGTGCCGCTCGGGGTCTACGGGCAGACCAAGCTGGACGGCGAAAGGCTGGTCGCCGCAGCCGGCGGCCCGCATGTCATCTTGCGCACGGCCTGGGTCTTTTCCGCCCACGGCAAGAACTTCGTGAAGACGATGCTGCGCCTTGCGGAAAACCGCGACACCCTGGGCGTCGTGGCCGACCAGCATGGCGGGCCGACCTCTGCCGCTGCCATTGCCGGGGCGCTTGCGACCATTGCGGCGGCCTTCCGCGCCGGGCGCGGCCAAAGCGGCATCTTCCACTTCGCGGGCGCGCCATCCGTCACCTGGGCCGACTTCGCCGAGGCGGTCTTTGCCACCGCCGACCTGCCCCGCACACCGGTCGTCAACCGCATCACAACGGCGGATTTCCCCACCCCTGCGCGGCGTCCCGCCAATTCGCGGCTGGATTGCACCCGCATCCGCGCCGTCTATGGTATCGACCAACCCGACTGGCGGGCCGACCTGACCCGCGTCGTCAAGGAGCTTCAGTCCCGATGACCACGACCCAGCGCAAGGGCATCATCCTCGCCGGAGGCTCCGGCACGCGGCTTTATCCGATCACCCATTCGGTGTCGAAGCAGATGCTGCCGCTCTATGACAAGCCGATGATCTACTATCCGCTGTCGGTCCTCATGCTGACCGGCATCCGCGAGGTGGCGATCATCTCGACCCCGCGCGACCTGCCGCAGTTCAAGGCGCTTCTGGGCGACGGCTCGGCCTGGGGGATGCGTTTCGACTACATCATGCAGCCCTCGCCCGACGGGCTGGCGCAGGCCTATATCCTGGCCGACGACTTCCTCGGCGGCGCGCCGTCTGCGATGGTTCTGGGCGACAACGTCTTTTTCGGCGAGGGTCTGGGCGAGAAACTGCGCTCGGCCGACCTTCGGGCCGAGGGCGGAACCGTCTTCGGCTATCGCGTCGGCGACCCCGAACGGTACGGCGTTGTCGAGTTCGACCGCGACGGCCGCGTCCTGTCGATCGTCGAGAAGCCCGAAAAGCCCCGATCCTCCTACGCTGTCACCGGCATCTACTTCCTCGACGGCTCGGCCCCGACCCGGGCCCGCGAAATCCGCCCCTCGGCGCGTGGAGAGCTCGAGATCACCGACCTTCTGAACGGCTACAATGCCGAAGGACGGCTGTCTGTCGAACGCCTTGGCCGCGGCTTTGCCTGGCTTGACACCGGCACGCATGAAAGCCTGCTGGAAGCGGCCGAGTTCATCCGCACGATCGAGGAACGCCAGAACCTCAAGGTCGGCTGCCCCGAGGAAATCGCCTTCCTGAACGGCTGGATCGACGCGGACCAGCTGCGCGCACTGGCGCAGCCCTATCTCAAGACCCAGTACGGGCGTTACCTCGCGCGCGTGGCCGACGAATACGGGGCCTGAGGACCGGCCCCGCCCGGACGGCGCGACCCTGCCATCAGCGGCGGATCGTGTCGCCGGGGTTCAGCGTCGGCGACAGCTCGACCCTGATCCCGCCGCCCCCGGTCCCGTCGCGCTGCGCCGCGACGATCTGCGCGGCCCGCAGCCCGATCTCGTGCCGCCCCGCATCCATCGTGGCCAGCTTGCGCGGCAGCCCGTCCAGAAGCTCGACCCCGTTGAACCCGGCCAGCCCGATGCGCCCCGGCACGTCGATCCCGTGGTCAAGACACCACAGCAGACCGCCTGCCCCGATCATGTCGTTGGAATAATACAGGAAATCGAGGTCCGGGCTGCGTTTCAGGATCGCCTCGGTCATCTCGCGCCCCTTCAGAAGCGCCGAACCGCCGGAATAGAACTCCCGGTCTTCCAGCTTCAGGCCCGCCTCGGCCAGGCCCGCCTCGAACCCCTCCAGACGCTTCCGCGCCCGGTGGTCGTTCGGCATCATCGTGCCCAGGAACCCGATCCGCCGGTAACCCGCCGCGATGATCGCCTTGGCCATCTCCTGCCCGGCACGCAGGTGCGAAATGCCGACGACCGAGTCGATGGCCGGGCCGTCGGTATCCATGATCTCGACCACCGGCAGGCCCGCATTGGTCAGCATCGCCCGCGCTGGTTCGGTATGCTCCAGCCCCGCGACAATCACCCCCGACGGCCGCCAGGACAGCATTTCGTACAACACCGCCTCTTCGCGTTCGGGCGAGTAGTTGGTAACGCCGACGACCGGTTGCAGGCCCGTGCCCTCCAGCCCCTCGGAAATGCCCGTCAGCACTTCGGGAAAGACCAGGTTGCCCAGCGAAGGGATGACCACGGCCACCAGATTGACCCGCTGCGAAGCCAGCGCCCCGGCGATCTTGTTGGGCACGTAGCCCAGCGACTTCGCCGCCGCCAGCACACGCTCCCGCGTGCTGTCCGACACATCGCCGCGATTGCGCAGCACGCGGCTGACCGTCATCTCCGACACGCCCGAAGCCTCGGACACGTCCCGAAGCGTCAGCGCCCGGCGCGGATCGTCACTGCTTGCCATGCCCCTCCGGACGGTCCGCCGTTCCCCTGTCGGACCCTGCGCCCAGATAGCCGCAATGGAACTGCTTGTGCAAGAAAGGAAGACGGTGTAGGTTAGCGCTAACAGTCCGCGCAAGCGCGGGTTGGCGATATTCCGGACCTGCCGTTCAAGCTCTCTTTCCAGCGGCAGTTCGGGACTTCAAGGGGGGGCGGTGGGCCAAAAACGCCTCCCCTTTTCCTTTTCAGGATGCCGACAGCCTTGCATTGCAGGCCATTTGCCGCGACAAGGCTTGCGTCTTCTGCGGCCCCGTAGCTCAGGGGATAGAGCGGCCGCCTCCTAAGCGGCAGGTCGATGGTTCGAATCCATCCGGGGTCACCAGTTTCCGCCCGCCGCAGTGCTGCATGTCGACAGGGCGGGAAGAGTGTGATCTAACCGCGCCGTCCCGCCGCGAAGGTCACGATGCCCAGTCCCGCCGCCAACGAACCCACCTCGATCGAGCGCGTGTCAGCCATCCTGCGGCGTCGGCTGATCACCGGGGCGATGCAACCGGGGGCCATGGTCTCGCTGCGCAGCCTTGCCGAAGACCTTGGAACCTCGGCCATGCCGGTGCGCGAGGCGGTGGGGCGGCTGGTGTCGGAAGAGGCGCTGGAACTGGTCAAGAACCGGGGCATCCGCGTTCCCGCAATGAGCCGCGACCGGCTGTTCGACCTGACCGCCGTGCGCGTCTTCCTTGAGTCTGAACTGGCCAAGCGTGCGGCCTTCGCCATCGGAAAAGCGGCTCTCGACAAGGCGAAATCCGACAATGACCTGGTCGACGCCGCCATCGCATCGGGCGACGCCGCGGCCTACATGCGGTCGAACTTCGACTTTCACTTCGGCATCTATGCCGCGGCCGGATCGCCCACTTTCCTGCGGCTCGCCGAGGGCATCTGGACCCAGACCGGCCCGTTCATGAGCGTCGTCTACACCGGCCTCGCCCGGCTCGACTATTCCGACCATCACCCGCGTATCCTGGCCGCCCTGGCCGCCCGCGACCCCCTGACGACCGCCGAGGCGGTGCGTGCCGACATCGAAAGCGGCCTCGACCTGATCGCGCGGTCCGGGTTCTTCACCGGCACCCGTTGACTCCGGCCCACTCACTGGAGTAAGTCAGTGTGATCACACTGACCGGAGGAATGCCATGAACAAACCCATCACCGAAGAGCTGCGCGCCCTCGACGCCGCCTATCACATGCATCCCTTCTCGGACCCCAAGCAACTGCCCAAGGACGGCGTCCGGATCGTGACCCAGGCCAAGGGCTCGATGATCTGGGACAGCGACGGCAACCGCTACATCGACGGCATGTCCTCGCTGTGGAACGTCAACGTGGGCCACGGCCGTCCGGAACTCGCCCAGGCCGCCGCCGACCAGTTCAAGGAGGTCGAGTTCTTCAACCTCTTCTACAAGACAACCAACATCCCGGCGATCAGGCTGGCCGAGAAGCTGGCCGAGGTCTCGCCCCCGCAGTTCCAGCACACGATGTTCACCAATGGCGGGTCTGAATCGATCGACACGGCCTTCCGGCTGGCGCGGCATTTCTGGGCGATGCAGGGCAAGCCCGAGAAGTTCCACGTCATCGCCCGCAAGAACGCCTACCACGGCTCGACCGTCTGCGGCGCCTCGCTGGGCGGCATGAAACCGATGCACGAACAGGGCGGGCTGCCGATCCCCGGCATCACCCATATCGACCAGCCCTACTGGTGGGGTGAGGGTGGCGACATGTCGCCGGACGAGTTCGGCATCTGGGCGGCCCAGCAGCTCGCGCGGGAAATCGACCGCATCGGCGAGGACCGGGTCGCGGCCTTCTTTGCCGAGCCGATCCAGGGCGCGGGCGGGGTCATCATCCCGCCGAAGACCTACTGGCCCGAGGTTGCCCGCATCCTCAAGGCCCGCAACATCCTCTTCGTCTCGGATGAAGTGATCTGCGGCTATGGCCGTCTGGGCACCTGGTTCGGGGCCGAGTTCTTCGGGACCGAACCCGACATGATGACCACCGCCAAGGGCCTGTCGTCGGGCTACCTGCCCATCGGCGCAGTCCTGATCGGCAAGCGCGTCGCCGACGTGTTCATGGAGCTGGGCGGAGAGATCAACCACGGCTTCACCTATTCGGGTCATCCGGTCTGCTGCGCGGTGGCGCTGAAGAACATCGAGATCATCCAGCAGGAGCAGCTGGTCGAGCGGGTCCGCGACGACATCGGCCCCTACATGCAGGCAAAGTGGCGCGCGCTGGCGGGGCACCCGCTGGTGGGCGAGGCGGTGATGGAGGGGCTGATCGGCGCGCTGCAGCTGACCCCCGACAAGTCGACCCGCGCCAGGTGGGACGAGGTCGGCAACGCCGGGATGGTCTGCCGCAACCACTCGTTCAACAACGGTCTGGTGGTGCGGGCCGTGGGCGACCGCATGGTCATCGCGCCGCCGCTGGTCATCACCCATGCCGAGGTGGACGAGCTGGTGGGCATCGCGGAAAAGACCCTCGACGCGACCGCGAAAAGCCTGAAGGCGAAGGGCCTGTTCTGAGGCGTCCCGAGTCGGGACGGTCGGCCAGCCCCAATGAAATCAGGGGTTTGGCAGGTCAGTAAGGAAAGCTTAACACCTTGGGGGCGCGGCGAAGGCCGCGCCCCTTGGCTGTTGTGGCAAGGCATGGCCGGAATGACAGTCCGGCCATGCAGCCAATCCGGGCCGGCGACGGCTCAGACGAAAACGAAGTCTCCCGCCCCGAGGTTGGTGGCGGTGAAGTTCTCGAGCGTGATCGTATTGCCGTTGTAGGCGATCTCGGTATCCGACCCGTTCTGCGTGATGGTCAGCGCCGCGAAACTGGCCGGTCCCTCGATGGTGATGATGTCGCCGTCGCCCTGGCTGAAGTCATAAATCAGGTCGTCGCCGAAGGCACCGTAGAACTGGAAGTCATCTGCCCCGGCGCCGCCGTCAACATCGTCATTTCCGCCCGAAAGCTTGAAGATGTCGTCGCCGTCCCGGCCCTCCAGGTAGTTGTCGCCGGTGCTGTCGATCAGCGT
>JBJOQI010000405.1:0-2666 GCA_046050045.1 Pseudomonadota bacterium
CGCGCCTGCCGTCACCGGTCCTGCGGGCGATCCGGGCCCTTGCCGTTCTGCTGGCGGTTGTGGCCTCGACCTTGCGCATCGCGGCAGGGCGGCACTTCCTGTCGGATACGGTTTTTGCCGCCCTGATCGTCTTTGCTGTCGCGCTTGCGCTGCATCGCCTGCTGCTTGCGCCGGCCCGGACTGCCGCCTGACGGGCGCCTGACTGCCGGCATCACCGGCACGTCCGGGCTGCCGTTGACAACCCCCGCGACTCCCCCTATACGGCGCCCACCCTGAGGGCGGCATCCGTTCTCGGGCTTCACAATTTGAAGTGGTCACGATCCAGGCGCAAGCCTCGATCCTCTGGAATTCCACCGCGTCGTCTCCGCGAAGGGGACGCATGCGGTTTTGGTGTTTTGCGGACGCGCAAGGCATCGCAACTGACGAAACCTGCGCCGGGGCCCCGGCGCGATGAACTGGGTAACACGGGAAGAACCGGAATGCCGACGATCCAACAGCTGATCCGCCAACCGCGGCAGCCCAAGGTGACGCGCTCGAAGTCGCAGCACCTTCAGTCCTGCCCGCAGAAGCGCGGCGTCTGCACGCGCGTCTACACCACGACGCCGAAGAAGCCGAACTCGGCCATGCGGAAGGTTGCCAAGGTGCGCCTGACCAATGGCTTCGAGGTGATCAGCTACATCCCCGGCGAAAAGCACAACCTTCAGGAACACTCGGTGGTCCTGATCCGTGGCGGCCGGGTGAAAGACCTTCCGGGCGTCCGCTACCACATCCTGCGCGGTGTGCTCGACACGCAAGGCGTCAAAGACCGTCGCCAGCGTCGTTCGAAGTACGGCGCCAAGCGTCCGAAGTGAGGATTTGAGATATGTCGCGTCGTCACGCTGCTGAAAAACGTGAAGTCCTGCCGGACGCCAAGTACGGCGACCGCATCCTGTCGAAGTTCATGAACAACCTCATGGTCGACGGCAAGAAATCGGTTGCGGAAACCATCGTCTACGACGCGCTCGACCGCGTCCAGACCCGCCTCAAGCGCGAACCGATCGAGGCCTTCCACGAGGCGCTCGACAACGTGAAGCCCTCGGTCGAGGTCCGTTCGCGCCGCGTCGGTGGTGCGACCTACCAGGTTCCGGTCGAAGTCCGCCCCGAGCGCCGCGAAGCGCTTGCGATCCGCTGGCTGATCACCGCCGCCAAGAACCGCAACGAGAAGACCATGGAAGAGCGTCTCGCCGCCGAGCTGCTCGACGCCGTCAACTCGCGCGGGACCGCCGTGAAGAAGCGGGAAGACACCCACAAGATGGCCGACGCGAACAAAGCGTTCAGCCATTACCGCTGGTAACAGAAAGCCCGAGGCAGACAGATGGCACGCGAGTATCCGCTGAATCTCTACCGGAACTTCGGGATCATGGCCCACATCGACGCGGGCAAGACCACGACGACCGAACGGATTCTGTACTACACCGGCAAGTCCCACAAGATCGGCGAAGTCCACGACGGCGCCGCGACGATGGACTGGATGGAGCAAGAGCAGGAGCGTGGCATCACGATCACCTCGGCTGCCACCACCACGTTCTGGGAACGCACCACCGACGGCAAGACGCCCGAGGGCCCGAAGCACCGCTTCAACATCATCGACACCCCCGGCCACGTGGACTTCACCATCGAGGTCGAGCGTTCGCTGGCCGTTCTTGACGGTGCCGTCTGCCTGCTTGACGCCAACGCCGGTGTCGAGCCGCAGACCGAAACCGTCTGGCGTCAGGCCGACCGCTACGGCGTGCCGCGCATCGTGTTCGTCAACAAGATGGACAAGATCGGTGCCGACTTCTTCAATTGCGTGAAGATGATCAAGGACCGCACCGGCGCGATCCCCGCCCCGATCGCCCTGCCGATCGGTGCCGAGGACAAGCTGGAAGGCATCATCGACCTCGTGACGATGAAGGAATGGGTCTACCAGGGCGAAGACCTTGGCGCCTCGTGGGAAATCCGCGACATCCGGGCCAACCTCAAGGCGGAAGCCGAGGAATGGCGCGGCAAGCTCGTCGAACTCGCCGTCGAACAGGACGACGAGGCGATGGAAGCCTACCTCGAGGGCAACGAGCCCGACGTCGACACGCTGCGCAAGCTGATCCGCAAGGGCACGCTGGCCATGGCCTTCGTTCCGGTCACCGCCGGATCGGCGTTCAAGAACAAGGGCGTCCAGCCGGTTCTGAACTCGGTTATCGACTACCTGCCCTCGCCCCTGGACATCAAGCCCTACATGGGCTTCAAGCCGGGCGACGAGACGGAAACCCGCAACATCGCGCGTTCGGCCGATGACGCCCAGCCCTTCGCGGCGCTGGCCTTCAAGATCATGAACGACCCCTTCGTGGGCTCGCTTACCTTCACCCGGATCTACTCGGGCGTCCTGAAGAAGGGCGACCAGATGGTCAACTCGACCAAGGAGCGCAAAGAGCGCGTCGGCCGGATGATGATGATGCACGCCATCAACCGCGAGGAAATCGACGAAGCCTTTGCGGGCGACATCATCGCGCTGGCCGGCCTGAAGGAAACGACAACGGGCGACACGCTCTGCGATCCGAACCACCAGGTCGTGCTTGAAACGATGACCTTCCCCGAGCCGGTGATCGAGATCGCCGTCGAGCCGAAGTCGAAGGCCGACCAGGAAAAGATGG
>JBJOQI010000406.1:0-4174 GCA_046050045.1 Pseudomonadota bacterium
GGGCGCGGGCGGCCGCGTCGCCCACCGCCGCCAGATCGTCGAGCCAGCGGAAGCCGTGCAGCTCGCGCTGGAAGCGGGCGTCGGGATCAGGCAGGTCCCAGATCGCCTTGCCCGGCGCTTCCACCAGATGCCCGGCGAACAGGAAGTTGCCGGCCAGAAGCTGCTTGCCGCGGGAAAAGCTGCCGATCGTCCGGGGTTCGGGCTGGCTGACGAAGCCGGTGGCGCGGCGTGCCAGAAAGCCGGTCCGGGCCGCGATGCGGTCCATCAGGCTCAGCCTTGCCAAGGACGACGATTCGGATCGCGACACTGTTGTCGTTCCCTGCCTTCTCTGCCGCAAGCCACTGCCCGGATGCCCGCCGCCAACATAGTGGCGGGCGTCCGGCCTGTCATCGGGGAAAGGCCGGAAACTCAGCCCGGCGCGCGGAAAGCCGCGATATAGAAGCCGTCGATCCCGCCCCGGTCGGGCAGGAAATCGGGGCGCGTGCGCAGCGCCCCGTCGGGGCCGATCCAGCCTGGGTCGATGCCGGGAAAGACCTCTGCCAACGGGATGGGCATAAGCCCGGGATGGCGCTGCAACGCCTGGCGCGCCTGATGCTCGCCCTCGTCAGGCAGAAGCGAGCAGGTCGCATAGACCAGCCGCCCGCCCGGCCTGACGAAGCCCAGCGCGCGGTCAAACAGCGCGGCCTGCAGCGCCACGAGCGGCTTGATGCCCGAGGCGTCCCGGACGAAGGGCAGGTCGGGATGGCGGCGAATCGTTCCGGTGGCCGAACAGGGCGCATCAAGCAGCACCGCATCGAACAGCCCGTCAGGCTGCCAGTCGAGCGCATCGGCCACGACGGTGCGTGCCGCCAGCCCGCAGCGGTCAAGGTTTTCCTGCAACCGGACCATGCGCTGGGCCGAGATGTCGAGCGCCGTCACCTCGGCACCCGCGGCGGCAAGCTGCAGGGTCTTGCCACCCGGCGCTGCACAAAGGTCGAGGATGCGCGCGCCGCGCTGCGGGGCAAGTGCCCCCGCGCAAAGGGCAGCGGCGGCATCCTGCACCCAGAACACGCCCTCGGCAAAGCCCGGCAGGTCCGAGACCTGCACCCGGTCGCCCAGCCGGATACTGCCGCCGGGCAGAAGCTCGCCGCCCGTCCGGGCGGCCAGATCGGCAGCTGTCGCCGGGTCGCGCGGCGTCAGGTCGACCGGCGCGCCCTGCGCCTGTGCGGTCTCGATGGCAAGGGTCGCGGCCTTGCCATAGGCCGACATCAGGCGACCGCGCAGCCATCCGGGCAACGGCTGGGGCGGCAGGGCTTGCCAGTCCCCGGCCGGTGTCGCCGCAACCTTGCGCAGCACCGCATTTACCAGCCCCGCAAACCCGTCGGTTCGGCGCCCCGGCGCGCGCACCAGATCGACGGCGGTGCCGACGACGCCGTGCGCCTCCTGCCCCGTTTCCAGCAGCTCGACCGTCGCCACCCGCAGCACCGACATCACGAAGGGCGGCGGGCCCTTGCGCAGGTGGCGCTTCAGGATGGCATCGGCCCGCAACAGGTTGCGCAGCGTGACCAGGGCAAGGCGCTGCGCCCGCGCCCGGTCGGGGCCAGAGAGCCGGGACAGTGCCCCCGCCGACAGCTGGTCGGACAGGGGCCGCTTTTCCTCGATGACCCCGGTGACCAGATCGGCGGCGGCTTCGCGGGCAGTGGTCTGGCGTTCGGCCATCGTTGCATCGCCCCTTGTTGATCGCACCGGCGATGCGCCTATAACACTGGCCGGCAGAGAACAGGAACCCGTCATGGAACAGCGCCCGTCCCCGCACGCCCTTCCCCACGCCGCGCAGCGCGCGCTGGCCGAGGCCGAGGCGCGGCGCAAGGCCGCCGGGCCGGAGGCCCGCCCGGTCGAGCTTGGCGGCCGCGACGGGCCGGAGCCGGTGCGTTATGGTGACTGGGAGAAGAAGGGCCTTGCGGTCGATTTCTAGCGGAAAGCGGGCCGGATGACCTAAAGGCCGAGCACGTCCTGCATGTCGTAAAGGCCGGGCTTCCTGTCCTGGCCCCAGATTGCCGCGCGCAGGGCGCCGCGGGCAAAGATGGTCCGGTCGGTCGCCACATGCCGCAGCACGATGCGCTCGCCATGCCCCGCGAACATCACGTCATGCTCGCCCACGATGTCGCCGCCACGGATCGCGCTGAAGCCGATGACTCCGGCCTTGCGGGCCCCGGTGATGCCGTCGCGACCGGCCTCGCGCATGTCCTCGAGCCGCACGTTGCGGCCCGCTGCCGCAGCCTCGCCCAGCATAAGCGCCGTGCCGGAGGGCGCATCGACCTTGCGGTTGTGATGCGCCTCGACGATCTCGATGTCCCAGTCGGGGCCGAGCGCCTCGGCCACCTTGCGGGTCAGGCCCATCAGCAGGTTGACGCCAAGGCTCATGTTGCCGGCGCGAACGATGACGGCATGGCGCGCGGCGGCGGCGATTCTGGCCAGATGTTCCGGCTCAAGCCCGGTGGTGCCGATCACATGGACGGCGCGGGCCTGCGCGGCGAGGGCTGCAAACTCCACTGTCGCGGCGGGGGCGGTGAAGTCGATGACGGCCTGCGCCCTGGCAAAGGCCTCGACCGGGTCGTCGGTGACGGTGACGCCCGTCGCCGGGCCGCCCAGCGCCACCCCGAGATCCTGGCCGACCCAGTCGTGGCCCTTGCGTTCGACCGCGCCCACAAGCCGCGCCTGCCCCGAGGCCGGGATCAGCCCGGCGAGGGTCCGTCCCATGCGGCCCGAGACGCCGGTGATGACGATACCCGGAAGCTGATCCGACCCGGCCATATGCGCAAATCCCCTGTTTGATCGGCCTCCTTTAGCCCGAGGGCGGCGGCTTGGCAAAGGCCCCGTTGCGGGCGGCGGGCGCTTGGCCTATGTGCGGGACATGGCACAGAACCGCTTTTCCACCGGGTCCGGACCCTCGCAGCGCCAGCTTCGCGTCGGCGAACTGATCCGCCGTACCCTGTCGGATGTCCTGAGCCGGGGCGACGTGCATGACCCCGAGCTGAACCGCATGTCGATCACCGTGGGCGAGGTGCGGACCTCGCCCGACCTCAAGATCGCGACGGCCTTCGTGCTGCCGCTTGGCGGCAAGGATGCCGACGAGGCGATCGTGGCGCTGAACCGCAACCGCAGCGAGCTGCGGCGGCTGGTGGCAAAGCAAATGACGCTGAAGTTCGCGCCCGAGCTGCGCTTCATGATCGACGAGACCTTTGACCGGATGGACGAGACGCGGCGGCTGTTTTCGGACGAACGCGTGCGCCGCGACGTGGAACAGCACAGCGACGACCCGCGCGATGACGATGCGCAGATGGGCTAGCGCGGGGCTGGCGGCGCTGATCGCCGGCGCCATCGCCGGGCCCGCCAGCGCCGTGACCTGCCGCCAGACCGACTTCGAGGGCAGGGGCTACGCCGTCTGCGAGGTGCAGGCGGGCGAGGACCTGCGGCTCTGGCTGAACGGGCCGGATGGCCGGCCGCTTGGCACCTTCGAGCGGGTCAGGGCGCTGCTTGCGGCCGAGGGCAGGGTGCTGGCCTTCGCGATGAACGGCGGGATGTATCATCCCGACCGCAGGCCCGTGGGGCTGTACATCGAGGACGGGCAGGAAGGCGCCCGCATCGTCACGGCGGGCAGCCGGGGCAACTTCGGGATGCGCCCGAACGGGGTCTTCTGCGTCTCGGACAACGGCTTTTCCGTGATCGAAAGCCGGACCTTCGCTGCCGATCCGCCGCCCTGCCGTCATGCCACCCAGTCCGGCCCGATGCTGGTGATCGACGGCGCGCTGCACCCGCGGTTCCTGGCCGACAGCGACAGCCTGTTTACCCGCAATGGCGTCGGTGTTGCGCCCGACGGGCAAAGGGCGTTCTTTGCGATTTCCGATGGGCCGGTCAATTTTCATGACTTCGCCCGGTTGTTCCGCGACGGGTTGGGGGTGCGGGATGCGCTGTTCCTCGACGGCTCGATCTCGAGGCTTTATGCGCCCCGGATCGGGCGCGACGATTTCGGCTTTCCGATGGGGCCGATCATCGGGGTGGCGGCCCCTGCCGACAAGGAAAGCAATTGATATGGCACGGAAAAAGGGCCGCGAGGTTTCGGGCTGGGTGGTGATCGACAAGCCTGCGGGCATCGGCTCGACCACGGTTGTCGGCAAGGTGCGCTGGGCCTTCG
>JBJOQI010000407.1:0-3689 GCA_046050045.1 Pseudomonadota bacterium
GCCGCGATGACCGCGCCAAGGCCGATCATGCCGCAGCCGAGGACGACGACGGTCTCGCCCGCGCGGATCCGGCCCCGGTCCGCAGCATGGAACCCCACCGACAGCGGCTCGACCAGCGCCAGATGACGCGGCGCGAGGCGGTCGTTCAGGATGAGCTTGCCGAAGGGCAGGACGACCTGTTCGGACAGGCCCCCGTCCTGCTGGACGCCAAGGGTCCGGTTGTGGCGGCAGGCATTGACCCGGCCCGCCCGGCAGGCCGAGCAGGTGCCGCAGGAGGTATAGGGCATGACGACCGCGCGCCGCCCCGGCGCGAAGGCGGCCGGCACCCCGGGCCCCGCCGCGCGGATCACCACGCCAAGCTCATGCCCGGGGATGCGCGGCAGCGATACCAGCGGGTTGAGGCCGGTGAAGGTCGCCAGGTCCGATCCGCAGAGACCGACATGGCGCACATCGACCAGAACCTCGCCCGGCCCGGGCACCGGGTCCGCCACCGTGGCAAGGCGGCAGGATCCGATCCCGTCGATCAGCAATGCCCGCATCGTCCGGCCCCCTTTGGCTTCCTCTTGCCGCCGCAGACCCCTGACCGCCGGGTTGTCGGCCCGGAAGTCTTGCCGCCAACCGGGGGGTAAAGGCAACGGCGATGTGCCGCCGGCCTGCGGGCCTAGCCGAGGCGTTGCCGGGCGCCAGCGCCGCACCAGTGCAGGACGGCGTCGAGAGTTGCCGGAAGCTCGACGGCCATTCCGCTTGAGAAGCCGTCGAAGGCTGTCCGGTTCATCCGCCCGACCCCGGCCAGCACCGGGATGCCGCGTTCGATCGCAGCGACGATGGCGGGCACGAGGCCGCGGCCCATCGCCTCGAGCTTGCCGAACTTGTTGACCACAAGCAGGTCTGCCCCCTCGATCCGACCGGCAAGACCCGCCGCCGCGGCTTCGAGCGCGTCGGCGTCAAGCCGGCATCCACGGGCCTCGCTGCCGCGGTCGTCGGAGACGCGGAAGACCGGGCCGTCGGGAAGGATCTTCAGGTCCATGTCGCAGTGCAGCCGTCCGGGGCGAAGGATGTTGGTCTGGACCGTTCCGGCCAGCCGCAGGCCGCGGGCCGACATGGCATCTGCAAGGGTGCTCAGGAACCGGTCGGTCGCGCCCGGCCCGGGCAGGCTGACGAAGGCAAGGGCCGGGCCGGGCGCGAGAGTTGCGACCGGGGTGCCGTTCAGGGTCGGGTCAAGCTGCATCGGCGGGCAGTCCTTCGATCCGGGCGCGGGCCAGAAGGCCCTCGGCATAGGCGCGCGAGGCCCTGACCCAGGCCGCCTTTTCCGCCGCAAGCCGCAGGCCGGGCGCAACGGCGGCAAAGGGCAGGACGGCCCGTTCCGCCGCCGCATCCAGCCGGATCAGGTGAACACCGAAGCGGGTTTCGACGGGGGCCGATACCTCTCCGGGCCGGAGCGCGGCAAGCGCGCGTTCGAACCCGGCGGCCATGTCGCCGGGACCGATCTGACCCAGACGGCCGCCGTTCGCCCGGCTCGGGCAGTCGGACGCCTCTGCGAGGCGGTTCCATGACGCGGGATCGGCCAGCAGGCGCGCTTGGGCGGCCCCGGCGGCCTGCCTGGCCGCGCTTCGGGCGGCGACATCGCCGGGGGGCGCGGCAAAGAGGATATGCGAGGCCTCCCAGAGCGGCGGGGACAGGAACCGTTCAGGCGCATCGGCATAGGCGCGGGCCAGTTCGTCGTCGGTGACGGGCTGCGGGATGACCGATTGGTCGAGCACGGCCCGGATCGCCGCTTCTTCGGGCGTCTCGTAAAGGCCGGGCGAGAGTTCGGCGGGCCTGGCCGAAATGCCGCGGGCCTGCGCTTCCTCCAGCAGCAGCAGGCGCAGCGTCAGGGCGCGCTGTGCGGCGCGCCAGGCGAGGCCCGGCTTGCCCTTCGGCGCGGGGTGGTTCTGCGCCTCGGCCGCGATGGCGGCGGCCGGGATGCGGGTGCCGTTCACGACGATGTCGCCAAGCAATGCGGTCATGCCGGTCACTCCGCCGGGGTGTTGCGGGCGGCGGGGATCGCGCCGCCCCCTTGTGCCTGCGCGACCGAGGGCGGCGCGACGCCCCGCACCGGCATCCGTGCCCCGCGGCGGGACCGGACGATCTGGTAACCCGGACGCCAGAGATAGCGGACCGGGGCCGAGACGATGTGCACCAGCCGCGTGAAAGGGAAGAGCGCGAAGATCACGAGGCCCGACAGGATATGCGCCTTGAAGATCCAGTGCGCCCCGGCGATGTGGTCCGCCGCGCCCGCCCGGAAGAACACGATCCCCTGCGCCCAGGCCATGAACTTCGTCATTTCCTCGCCGTCGAGGTGCTGGAGCGAGACGAAGATCGTCCCGATCCCCAGCACAAGCTGAAGCATCAGCAGCATCAGGATGCCGGTATCCGCGACAGTCGAGGTCGCTCGCACGCGCGGGTCCGTCAGGCGGCGGTGCAGAAGGATGATGCCGCCGGCCAGTGCCATCACCCCCGCGATGCCGCCGGCGACGACCGCCAGCGTCTGTTTGGCAGAGTGGCTGATACCGAGGACGTCGAAGACCTGGATCGGGGTCAGAAGCCCGACGAAATGGCCCGCGAAGATCACCAGCACCCCGACATGGAACAGGACCGAGCCGACGACGAACTGCCGCTTGCGCAGAAGCTGGCTCGACTTCGACTTCCAGGTGAAGGGGTCGCGTTCGTAGCGGGCAATCGACCCGATCGCCATGATCGTGATCGCGATGTAGGGCAAGATACCATAGAGGAAATTGTGCATCTGGGCCTCCGGTCAGGTGGCGGCTTGGGGGGCAGGCTGGTCCATCCGGGCGAGCATGTCGCGCACCGAGGGGCAGCCTGCGTCGGGGTCGGGCCCGAAGACGACCTGCGCTTCGGCATAGGTGGCGTCGAGGGCGGCAAGGTCCGTCGGGTCGTCGTCGGGCTGCGCGGCCAGCGCCGCCGCGTCGGCCTGGTTCCCGTCGGCGCCGGCATGGGCCGCGAGGGCGGTCAGCACGGCGGCATAGGGGCTTTCGCGCCGGGTCAGGCGGTCGGCCAACGCCGTCAGGATCGCCGCCGCATCGGCCAGCGTGGCCTTTGCGCTGTCCGGCGACCGGGTCGACAGGAATTCGAGCAGCACCGGAAGGTGGTCGGGCAGTTCCGTCGCCGCCAGATCGAAGCCGCCCGCGCGGTACATTTCGAGCAGGTCGACCATCGCGCCGCCCCGGTCGCGGCTTTCGCCGTGCACATGCTCGAAGAGGTTGAGCGACAGGGTCCGCGACCGGTCGAACAGAAGCACGTACTGCTCTTCGGCGTCGTAGAGGTCGAGTTGCGCCAGATGGGTGATCAGGTGGTCGAGCCCGGCCATCCGGCGCGGGCCGAACAGGCCCTCGTCGTGCAGAATGGCGCGGATGTCGGGCAGGGCCTGAAGCATCTCGGCGCTGGGGTAGGACAGAAGGACGGACAGGGCCTTGAAGCTTTTCATGACAGGAACTCCGTGGGCGCGCGGAACCTGCGGCCGCCACCGAACAGCGAGGTGCCGCTGGTGCCCGAGGAACAGCCGTTGCCATCGGTAAAGCCGCAGCCGCCCTTCAGGTCATAGGCGTCCTCGACCAGCTCGCGGTGCGTCGTCGGAATGACGAAGCGGTCCTCGTAGTTGGCGATGGCCATGATCCGGTACATCTCTTCGA
>JBJOQI010000408.1:0-3098 GCA_046050045.1 Pseudomonadota bacterium
CGCGCGCCCGGCTCGTGCCCCGTCACGATGTAGGACAAGAGCCCCAGCTTTGCTGCCCCGACCCGGCCGTCCAGCGACAGGCCGCCCTCGGGAAAGATCGCCTGGGTCACGCCGGCCTCGGTCGCCATCTGGACATAGCGCATCAGTACCCGGCGATAGAGCGGGTTGTTCGACTTTCGCCGGATGAAGTAGGCCCCCATCGACCGGATCAGGCCCGAGAGCGGCCAGACCCGCGCCCATTCCCCCACCGCATAGGACAGGGCCGTGCGCCCCGCCGCCAGGTAGGTCACCAACACATAGTCCATGTTCGACCGGTGGTTCATCACGAAGACCACCGTCGCGTTGCGGTCGATCGCCTCGATGGCAACGGCGTCGAACTCGCCGATGCGGACGCGGTAGATCAGCCGGGCAAGCCAGCGCGCCAGCCGCGTCGCCACCCCGAAGTAGAGCGAGGCGGAAAACGACGGCACGATCTCGCGGGCATAGGTGCGGGCGCGCTGCTGCACGACGCTTTCGGGCTCGCCCGTCTCTGCCGCCTCGGCCACCACGGCCTCGGCCACCTTCGGGTCATGGACGAGGCGCACGATCATGTCGTTGCGCTCCATCAGCTTGAAGGGCTGGATCGGTCGGTCGAGCCGCTTGTTCAGCTCGCCCACCACCCGCTCCATCCGCCGCCGGAAATACCAGCGGACCGAGGGAAACAGGAAATGCGACAGGAACGAGATCGCCGCCAGCACGACGATCAGAATCAGCAGCCAGAGGGGGACGGCGACGGTTCCGGTCATTCCGGCACAGTTACACGCGGCCAGCGCCGCGGGCAAACAGGCCGGGATCAGGGCTCGTAGTAATAGTCGGCGATCTCGCAGACATTCACGTTGCCGCGCGTCAGTTCGGTGCCATCCTCGAAGACAGCGAGGAAGTCGAACTCGCAATAGCCGTACTTGTTGTCGAAGTTCAGCTTCATCGAGCGGCCCGAGGGCAGGGTCGAAGACCCCATCACGTCATTGCCCCACTTCTTCGACTTCGAATCCGTCGAATAGAACCGGTAGAGCGTGACGCCGGTGTTGTTGTGGATGCGGACGTTGCGGTCCTGCGCAAAGACAGGGGCGGCGAAGGTCGTGGCGATCAGGGCGATGGCGGCGCAGGCAATCGTGCGCATGGATACCTCGTTACAGTCATGGTTGCGGGCGGACTGCCCGGGCGCACCCTTGCCGCAGGGTCAGGCAGGGTCAAGGCGGATGCAGGGCGGGAAAGCGGCATCCATGCCGCAACGCAGCGATTGACATTGGAAGGAAGTTGCGAATATTTGCTATTGCAGCGTAATTTTATTGCGCACCAGAATCGAGCGCCGCCATGACCCACGCCATGACCCACAAAGACAAGCCCTGGCTGATCCGCACCTACGCGGGCCATTCCACAGCCGAGAAGTCGAACGCGCTCTACCGCGCGAACCTGTCCAAGGGGCAGACGGGCCTGTCGGTCGCCTTCGACCTGCCTACCCAGACCGGCTATGACAGCGACGACCTTCTCGCGCGGGGCGAGGTCGGAAAGGTCGGGGTGCCCGTCTGCCATCTGGGCGACATGCGGATGCTGTTCCGGGACATCCCGCTCGAGCAGATGAACACCTCGATGACGATCAACGCGACCGCGCCCTGGCTGCTGGCGCTCTACATCGTCGTGGCCGAGGAACAGGGGGCCGATGTCGCGGCGCTGCAGGGCACGGTGCAGAACGACATCATCAAGGAATACCTCTCGCGCGGCACCTACATCTGCCCGCCGAAGCCTTCGCTGCGCATGATCACCGACGTGGCGGCCTACACCGGGCAGCACCTGCCCAGGTGGAACCCGATGAACGTCTGCTCCTACCACCTGCAAGAGGCAGGCGCGACGCCGGAACAGGAACTGGCCTTCGCGCTGGCCACCGGCATCGCGGTGCTGGACGACCTGCGGGGCAAGGTGCCCGCCGAGGAATTTCCGGCGATGGTCGGGCGCATCAGCTTCTTCGTCAATGCGGGCATCCGCTTCGTGACCGAGATGTGCAAGATGCGCGCCTTCACCGAGCTCTGGGACGAGATCTGCCTGACCCGCTACGGGATCGAGGACGAACGCCACCGCCGCTTCCGTTACGGGGTGCAGGTCAACAGCCTTGGCCTGACCGAACAGCAGCCCGAAAACAACGTCTACCGCATCCTGCTCGAGATGCTTGCCGTCACGCTGTCGAAGAACGCCCGCGCCCGCGCCGTGCAACTGCCTGCCTGGAACGAGGCCCTGGGCCTGCCCCGCCCCTGGGACCAGCAATGGTCGATGCGGATGCAGCAGATCCTGGCCTATGAAACCGACCTTCTGGAATACGGCGACCTGTTCGACGGCAGCCCCGTGGTGGCGCGCAAGGTCGAAGAGCTGAAATCCGGCGCACGGGCAGAGCTTGCCACGCTCGACGGCATGGGCGGCGCGATTGCCGCCATCGACTACATGAAGGCCCGGCTGGTCGAGGCGAACGCCGAGCGCATCGCGCGGATCGAGGCGCAGGACACCATCGTCGTCGGCGTGAACCGCTGGCGCGAGGGCGAGGCCTCGCCGCTGACGGCGGGCGAAGGCGCGATCCTGACGGTCGATCCCGGGGTCGAGGCCGACCAGATCGCGCGCCTGGCCGAATGGCGCGCAGCCCGCGACGCGGCCCGGGTGACGGCCGCCCTGGCGGCGCTGCGGCAGGCCGCGCAGACCGGCGAGAACGTCATGCCCGCCAGCATCGAGGCCGCGCGGGCGGGCGTCACCACGGGCGAATGGGCCGGCGTCATGCGCGCGGTCCACGGCGAATATCGCGGCCCCACCGGCGTCGCCCGCAGCCCGTCGAACCGGACCGAGGGGCTCGACGACATCCGCGAGGCGGTCGATGCGGTCTCGGCGCGTCTCGGGCGGCGGCTGTCGTTCCTGGTGGGCAAGCCGGGGCTCGACGGCCATTCGAACGGCGCCGAACAGATCGCCGCCCGCGCCCGCGACTGCGGGATGGAGATCACCTACGAAGGCATCCGCCTGACACCCGAGGCCATCGTGACGGCGGCGGCGGAAAAGCAGCCCCATGTCGTCGGCCTGTCGAT
>JBJOQI010000409.1:0-3839 GCA_046050045.1 Pseudomonadota bacterium
GGCCGGTCAGGGTGATGACATGGCCCTCGCCGGTCTTTTCGACCGTGAGCTTCGCCCCGAAGCCGACCAGCATCCGCTCCGAATGATCCCGCGTGGGTTCCCTCTCGATCACCACCGTCTCGCCCGGAGCATTCAGCCCGGCCAGCAGCACCGCCGATTTCACCTGAGCCGAGGGCACCGGCACGGTGTAGCGCACCGGCACCGGGTTGCCTGCGCCGACGATGGTCATCGGCAGCCGCCCGCCCTGCCGCCCGTAGGACCTCGCTCCGAACAGCGCAAGCGGATCGGTCACACGCCCCATCGGGCGCTTGCGCAAGGATGCGTCGCCGGTGAAGGTCGCGGTGATCGGTGTCGTCGCCATCGCGCCCATGATCAGTCGGACGCCGGTGCCCGAGTTGCCGCAGTCGATGATGTCCGCAGGCTCGGCGAAACCGCCCACGCCCACGCCGTGCACCGACCAGCTGCCCTCGCCATGCCGCGTCACCTCGGCCCCGAAGGCACGCATGGCCTTGGCGGTGTCCAGCACGTCCTGACCTTCCAGAAGCCCGGTCACCTTCGTCTCGCCCACGGCCAGCGCGCCAAGGATCAGCGACCGGTGGCTGATCGACTTGTCGCCCGGAACTTCGGCACGCCCCTTCAGGGCCCCCGATTTCGAGGCGGTCATCGGAATGGCTGCACCGTGGCCCGACATGGCATTCTCTCCTTCGCGTCCGCCCGCCTGATAGCGGATGGCTCGAAAGGGGTCCATGCCCCTCGCCGCATCTTCCTTGCCCAAGTATCCCCGCCGGAGGCTCCTGCCCTCAGGGTCTGGAAAAGGTCATGTAATGGGGTGCCCGGCCCTCGCGCAGGGCCTTCTGTTCGTAGCGGGTCGAATACCAGTCCGTCCAGGGCCCGGCCCCCTGCGCGACCAGCGCAAAACCCGCCTTCGGCACTTCCTTCAGTGTCTGGCGCACATAATCGGGGATGTCGGTCGCCACCCGGAACTCGGACCCCGGCTTCAGGACGCGGAACAGGGGCTGAAGGTGCTCGGCCGTCACGAACCGGCGGCGGTGATGGCGGCGCTTCGGCCAGGGGTCGGGGTAGTTCAGGAACGCCTTTTCGATGCAGGCCTCGGGCAGAACCTCCAGCAGGTCGCGGATGTCGCCCGGGTGCAGCGTCAGGTTCTCGACCCCCGCCGCGCGGATCTTGCCCAGAAGCATCGCCACGCCGTTGACGAAGACCTCGCAGCCGATGATCCCCATCTCAGGATAAGTCCTCGCCATGTGGACGAGGTGCTCGCCCCCGCCGAACCCGATCTCGAGCCAGAGCGGCCGGCCGCCGAACAGCGCGCACGCGTCGATGGGCCTGCGGTCGGGGTTCTCCTCCCGCGTGACGCCGGCTATCTGCCAGCGCCCGAGGTCTTCCTCGAGGTATTCCTTCTGGCTCGCGCGCATCGTCTTGCCGCGGATGCGGCCATAGAAGTTGCGCCATTCTTTCTGGCTGTCGTCGTCGGTCACGGCAAAGGCCCCGGAGGTGATCGGGGGCCTCTACCTGCCGCATGGTCGGGGCGTCAAGTCATGGACGCCCCGCGCCTATTCCGGGAACCCGGACAGCCGCAGGCCCTCGCTGACCATCTGCCCAAGGCCGGGTGCCAGATAGGGCACCGAGCTGCAGAACTGCGCCACCGACGCCCCCGGCATCAAGGCCAGCACCGCCTCGCGCCAGCGGGACGCGGCAGCAAGGTCGCCGGCCTGCGCCGCGGTCGCCGCAGCAATCATCGACAGAAGGAAATGGTTGGGCGCCCGCCGCGCCCCCCGCGCCGTAAGATCCGCGGCCTCGGTCAGCCGCCCTTCGGCAAGCGCGACCGCGCCAAGGTTCGACAGCATCGGTCCCATCAGGGGGTCGAGCGGGCTGAGCTGGATCGACGCCGCAAAGGACGCACGTGCGCCATCGAGTTGCGGCGACCAGAGTTTCGCAAATCCGCGCGAGTAATGGGCCTTGGCGTAGTTCGGGTTCAGCGCCAGCGCCCGGTCCAGCCAGTCGATGGCCCCTTCGGCATCACGGGACAGAAGCAGGTTGCGGCCCATGGCGAAATTGCTCGACGGGTCCAGCGGGTCGATCTCGATCGCGCGTTCGGCAAAGCGGCGCACATCCGCGACCGCGCCTGCGCGGTCGGCCGTATAGCTCATCGTCGCGTCCTGAAAGCTGGCAAAGGACCGGGCAGCGTAGGCCGCCGCGAAATAGGGGTCGAGGCTCGTTGCCCGCTCGAACAGCCGCGCCGCTTCGGCGTTGCCTGCGCGCGTGAACCGGTAGACCTGCCGCAGTCCCAGATGGAATGCCTCCCAGGCGTCGAGCATTTCGAAGGGCTTGCGCTGCGCCGCCTCTGCCTGATGCAGCGGCACGCGCAGTTCCAGCGCCGCCAGGACCGCCGCGGCGATGGTGTCGCGGAAAGCCGCGACATCGCCGATGTCCCCGGTGATCCGGTCGGTCCAGAGCACGGTCTGGCTGACGGTATGCGACAGGTCGACCTGCGCCGACCAGCGGTTGCCCGCCTCGCGCCAGAGCGCGCCCGCTATGGCGTAGTCCGCGCCCAGGGTCGTGTGCAGCCCGGGCAGGTCGACCTCTGCCGCGCGAAAGCGGAAGGACGATTCGCGCGCCACGACCCGCAGCCAGTGCAGGCGCGACAGGTGCTGCGTCACCTCGGCGGCGACCGCGTCGCCCAGAACGCTCGCCGTGCCGGGCTCGTCCGGCAGGCGGAACGGCAGGACGGCAATCGTGGGCCGGCCGCGCCCGTCCTGCGCCGGGTTGGCCCCGGGTGCTGCGTCAGGGACCGCCGCGGCGGCAGACAAGGCAATCGTCACCGGCGCGACCATGCGGAAACCCTGCCCGCGCAGGGTGCGGATCACGGCCTGCGCCTCGCCCGTGTCGCCCACGGCCCTGCGCGCCAGCTTCACGACCGTCGCCACCGCCGCATCCGACACATGCAGCCCGGCCCAGACCGTCTCGATCAGCTCGTCAAGGCCGACCACGCGGTCCTGGTGCTCGGCCAGATGGCGCAGCAGGGCGAAGGTCTTGGGGTCGACGTGCCGCGCCCCTTCGGGGCCGCGAAGCTCTCCACGGTCGATGTCCAGCGTGAGGTCCGCGAAGAGTAGCTGCACCCAGAGAGCCTTTCCCCCGACAATCCACAGGAAGAACACAAGCCACGCTCAAGCACCGCGCTGGACCCGAGACTACCGTCACATGCACCGGCCACGCAATTGCCGCGATCCGATCCAGAGGGAGAATGCAGATGACCACGACGATGATCGATACCCTGCGCACCGCCGACAGCCGCACTTACCGCGCCCTGCGCAGGCTGGTGGCCGCGATGCTGTCGATCACGGCGGGGATACAAGCCGGTTTCACGACGGTGAGGCGGGCGCATGAGCATCAGGCGCTTCTGGCCAGCCTGCCGCGCGACGTTATGTCCGACACCGGCCTGTCGCCCGACGATCTTGTGACGGTGCAGGATTGCCACGATGCCCTGCCGTTCTTCATGCAGATCCGCCCAGGCGCGCCGCACTGATCCTGCCGGAAACGACGCGGGCCTGCGCCGAAGCACAGGCCCGTTTCTCATGTCGCCGTGGAAGCGGCTGCCTTCAGGCAGCCTGGCCTCAGACCGCTGCCTTCAGCTTCTCGACCAGATCGGTGCGTTCCCAGCTGAAGCCGCCGTCCGCCTCGGGCTTGCGGCCGAAGTGGCCATAGGCCGAGGTGCGGGCGTAGATCGGCTTGTTCAGGTCCAGATGCGTGCGGATGCCGCGCGGGGTCAGGTCCATGACTTCGGCGACGGCGCGTTCGATCACAGCCTCGGGCACTTTGCC
>JBJOQI010000410.1:0-3352 GCA_046050045.1 Pseudomonadota bacterium
ATCGACTACATCAACGCGCACGGCACCTCGACCATGGCGGACACGATCGAACTCGGCGCGGTCGAGCGGCTGATGGGCGAGCATGCGGCGGCGGCGACGATGTCGTCGACGAAGTCGTCGATCGGGCACCTGCTGGGGGCAGCGGGCGCGGTCGAGGCGATCTTCTGCGTGCTGGCGATCCGCGACCAGGTCGCGCCGCCGACGATCAACCTCGACAACCCGGCGGTGACGCCGAAGCTTGACCTTGCGCCCAACGCGGCGCGCAAGCGGAAGATCGACGTGGCGCTGTCGAACAGCTTCGGTTTTGGCGGGACCAATGCCTCGATCGTGCTGAAACGGGTTGCCGGCTGATGGGGCGACACATCGCCTCGAACTTCCTGACCTTGCTGGTCGTGATCCTGATCGCGGCGGCCGGGGCGGTGGCCTGGGCGCAGCGGCAGTATACCGGACCGGGGCCGCTGGCCGATGCGATCTGCCTGCGGGTGGAGCCGGGGTCGAATTTCCGCAAGGTGGCGGACAGCCTGGTTGCGCAAGGCGCCGTCAGCAGCGGCTATATCCTGAAGGTTGGTGCCGACTACGAGGAGAAATCGGCTGGCCTGAAGGCCGGGTCTTTCCTGATCCCGCCGAAGGCGTCGATGCAGGAGATTGCGGCGGCGATCACGGGTGACGGGCAATCGACCTGCGGTACCGAGATCAACTATCGCATCGGGGTTCTGGCGGGCGACATCGTGGTGCGCGAACTTGATCCGGCCACGAACGCCTATGTGGAAGTCGCGAAGTTCGATCCGGCAAGCGAGCCAGTGCCCGAGGTCTATGCCGAGCGGCTGGACGACCCGAGCGTGCGCCTGCGCGTGACGCTGGCGGAGGGGGCGACGAGCTGGCAGGCGGTCGAGGGGCTGAAGGCGATCGAGATCCTGACGGGTGAGGTTTCGGCAGTTCCGGGCGAAGGGCGGCTTGCGCCCGACAGCTACGAAATTGCGCGTGGCGACACCCGCGCGGACCTGATCGAGGAAATGCAGCGGCGGCAGGATGCGGCGCTGGCGAAGGCCTGGGACGAGAGGGCGGCCGACCTGCCCTATGAGACGCCCGAAGAGGCGCTGGTCATGGCCTCGATCGTCGAGAAGGAGACGGGCATTCCCGAAGAACGCAGACAGGTGGCGAGCGTTTTCGTGAACCGTCTGCGGCAGGGGATGAAATTGCAGACGGACCCGACCGTGATCTATGGGCTGACCAAGGGGCAGGGTGCCCTGGGCCGCGGGCTGCGCCAGAGCGAGTTGCGATCGGATACGCCCTACAACACCTATGTGATCGAGGGCCTTCCGCCGACCCCGATTGCCAACCCGGGGCTGGCCAGCATCGAGGCCGCGCTGAATCCGGACAGCACGGATTACCTGTTCTTCGTGGCCGACGGCTCGGGCGGGCACGCCTTTGCCGAGACGCTGGACGAGCACAACGAGAACGTCGCGCGCTGGCGCGAGATCGAGGCACAGCGCGGCGAGGAAGCCGAGGGCGGGGCACAGGACGGGGGTTAACAATTCCTTACCTGACCGATCTGTAACCGTTTGATACGGAACGATTTTCCGCTTGACCTTGCGAACGGTTGCGGGTACGACTTCTGACATGCTGAGAAAAGTGGGCGAGCGGCCGGGATGTTCCCGCGCCGCTTTTTCATTTCGGCCGGTCAGGCAGAGAGGTGGCCACCGACCTCATGGCGAGCACAACGACAAACCAGCAGAACGGACCGCCCCCCGACCTTCTGGCGGCAACGGAAGAAATGTGTCGCGAGGCGGCGCAGGAGCTTTTCGGGGCGCTCCAGGACGTCAGGCGCGGCAAGCTGGGCGAAGTAAAGACGGCCGCGCAGGCCATTCGTGACCTGCGCGCGGCCTTCCAGCTGGCGATGGAAGAAAGGAATCGCGTTGAAAGACTCCGCAAAGAGGACGCCGGCATCGTTCACAACTACGCGCTCGACTTCGACGCCGCCCGGGCTGAAATCCTCGGCCGGCTGGCTCGCCTCCGCGACGCCGGAGGAGATTGACGCCTTCCTGCGCGGGCTGGGCGACAATGCGCTGATGTCCTTGCCCTGGCTGTTCGAGTTCTGGGCGCTGCCGCACCAGTTGCCGCCAGATGGCGACTGGAAGACCTGGGTCATCATGGGCGGGCGCGGGGCCGGCAAGACGCGGGCGGGATCGGAATGGGTGCGGTCGGTCGTCGAAGGGCCGAAACCGCTGGATCGGGGCCAGTGCAGCCGGGTGGCGCTGGTCGGCGAGACGGTGGAGCAGGTGCGCGAGGTGATGGTGTTCGGCGACAGCGGCATCCTTGCCTGCAGCCCGAGCGATCGGAAACCGAAGTGGGAAGCAACGCGGAAGCGGTTGATCTGGCCGAATGGCGCGACGGCGCAGATCTATTCGGCGCACGAGCCGGAAAGCCTGCGGGGGCCGCAGTTCGATGCGGCCTGGGTCGACGAGTTGGCGAAATGGCCCAAGGTGCAGGAGACCTGGGACATGCTGCAGTTCACCCTGCGGCTGGGCAAGCATCCGCGGCAGGTGGTGACCACGACACCGCGGAACGTTGCCACCCTGAAGGCGATCCTCGCCAATCCGACGACTGTCGTGACCCGCGCCCCGACCGAGGCGAACCGCGCCTATCTGGCGGCGTCCTTCCTGGAGGAAGTCAGGGCGCGCTATGCCGGAACGCGACAGGGCCAGCAGGAGCTGGAGGGCGAGCTGATCGAGGATGTCGAGGGCGCGCTCTGGACCACCGAAATGATCGAGAAGTCGCGGCGTGACGCGCCGCAGGAGTTCACCCGGATTGTGGTGGCGGTCGATCCGCCGGTGACCGGCAAGGCCTCGTCCGACGAATGCGGGATCATCGTGGCGGGCGCGGTGACAGAGGGGCCGCCACAGGACTGGAAGGCCTGGGTCGTGGAGGATGCGTCGATTTCGGCGGCGCTGCCGTCGGTCTGGGCCCGCGCGGCGATCGCGGCGATGAAGCGCCATTCGGCCGAACGGCTGGTGGCCGAGGTCAACCAAGGGGGCGATCTGGTCGAGGCGCTGGTGCGGACCGAGGATGTGACGGTCCCCTTCAGGGCGGTGCGGGCGACCAAGGGAAAGGCCGTCCGGGCGGAACCGGTGGCGGCGCTTTACGAGCAGGGCCGGGTACATCACCTGCGCGGTCTGGGGAAACTGGAAGAACAGATGTGCCGGATGACGGCGCAGGGCTATTCGGGAAGCGGCAGCCCGGACCGGGTGGATGCCCTGGTCTGGGCGCTGACCGAGCTGATCGTCCTGCCGGCGGGCCGGTTTCGCGACCCCAAGCTGCGGTCGCTGTAGACGGTGCCGCCTGGCCGGATGCA
>JBJOQI010000411.1:0-11091 GCA_046050045.1 Pseudomonadota bacterium
GTGAGCGGGGTCGCGGTGTCGATGGCGGGCGGGGCGAAAGACATGGGGGCGGTCCTTGTTCGGGTCGTCGACGGGAAGCGACGGGTTTGGGGAATCCCTAACCAGGTCAGGGCACGGTTCCGTGACGGTTTGGCGAGCATTTTGAATCAGGGGGGAATGGTCGGTTGAAGGATACCGCAGGCGTTGCGGCGCCGGTGATCGAGGCGAAGGGCGTCGGGCTGACGTTCGAGACGGCGGACGGGCCGGTGAATGCGCTGACGGGGGTGGACCTTGCGATCGGCAAGGGCGAGTTCGTCAGTTTCATCGGGCCGTCGGGCTGCGGCAAGACGACTTTCCTGCGCTGCGTGGCGGCGCTGGAGACGCCGACATCGGGCACCCTGACCGTCAACGGCATGACCCCCGATGCCGCCCGGCGGGCACGGGCCTATGGCTATGTGTTTCAGGCGGCGGGGCTTTATCCCTGGCGGACGATTGCGGGAAACATCCGGCTTCCCCTTGAAATCATGGGGTTTTCCCGGGACGAACAAGAGGCGCGGGTGGCCCGGGTTCTGGACCTGGTGGAATTGTCGGGGTTCGGGGCCAAGTTTCCCTGGCAATTGTCGGGCGGCATGCAGCAGCGGGCGTCGATCGCGCGGGCGCTGGCCTTTGACGCCGATATCCTGCTGATGGACGAACCCTTTGGCGCGCTGGATGAAATCGTGCGCGACCGGCTGAACGAAGAGCTGCTGAAGCTCTGGGCCGCGACCGGAAAGACCACACTGTTCGTGACGCACTCGATCCCCGAGGCGGTCTATCTGTCGACCCGGATCGTGGTGATGTCGCCCCGTCCGGGCCGGATCACCGACGTGATCGAGAGCACGCTGCCGCGCGAGCGCCCGCTCGACATCCGCGACAGCGCAGAGTTCATCCGCATCGCACATCGCGTCCGCGAGGGGCTGCGGCAGGGGCACGGCCATGAGGTCTGAGACACGTCTTCCCAACGTCTTCCCAACGTCTTCTTTACGTACGTACGTTCAGGATACGTTGGCGCTGATTGCGCTCGGCCTGGCCGTGGCCGCTGCCCCCGTCGGCGCAGAGACGCTGGTGGATGCCTACGGCCTCGGACCCCACGAACCCAAGCCCGAGGAATGGACGAGGATCGACGAGGAATTGTCGGTCCGGGCGCAGGTCGTGGATGCTGCCACCGGAGAGCTTGCGGCAGAGGTCCGGCCGAACCAGTCGCTGCGGCTTGACCTGGCCTTCTACGCGCAGCCCGAGTCGAAGGACCGGGAGGTCAGGCTGGTCTGCTCGGTCTATTTCTACGACGCCGAAGGCGAGGCGTCCGAGTATCACCTGATGCAGAAGCCCTGCTACGAGGGGCGGCTGCACGACGCGCTCGACAGGTTCCAGCCGCTGACTTGGGAATTCCGGTTCCGCCACAAGCCGGGCGATCCGGCCGGAACAAGCGCCGTGGTCGTCAATGTCGAGGACCTTGTGATTGACGAAGGGCTCGGCCTGACGCCCACCTACCGGCTGTCGGGGTCCTGAGATGAGCGGTCCGCTGATCCTGTGGCTGATGGGCGCGATGGCGGTCTTCGTGACGGCCAACACCGTGCTGCGCACCTATGCGGGCAACGGGCAGGTGGCGGTCCTTGTGGGCGCGCTGGTCCTGTTCACGCTGGGCAACCTGATGATGGTCCGGCTGATGCGGGAAAGCGGGCTGGCGATTGCCATCTCGGTCTCGTCGGTCGTGCAGTTGCTGCTGATCTCGGCCGTGGCTTTCCTGATCTTCGGCGAAAGGCCCACAGGGTTGCAAATGGCGGGCATGGCACTTGGTGTCGTGGCGGTCGGCATGATCGCCTGGCCGACGGGGGCCGCGAGATGAGGCCCCATTTCCCCAGGCCGCTGTCGCGGATCGCTGCGGTCCTCTCGGCTGTGTTGGGCGTTGTCGCCCTGTCGTTGTCGGTCGTGGCTGGGTCGGACTTTGTTCAACGTGACTGCCACAACATTCCGCGATCCGGGTGGCGACAAACATCGAACTGCGTCGACGCCTACGACGTGATGATGGGCGCAGGCGTGGTCGGGGCCTTTTGCATCCTGGTCTTCTGCTGGTCGCTCTGGAGCTTGCGGCATGTCTAGGGTGCTTCCAATCCTTTCCGTCCTCGCCGGGGTCGTGGTGCTTTGGTACCTTGGCTCGGTCTGGATGAATTCGACCTGGACCTATGACCAGGCCGCGCGCGCGGGAACAACCGTGACCTTTTCCGAAATGGTGAAGGACACCATGGCGCAGGACCGCCCGGTCCTGCCCGCGCCGCATCAGGTGGGGCAGGAGTTGTGGAAGGGGCTCTTCGGGCAGAAGGTCACCTCGAAGCGCAGTCTGGTCTATCACGGGATGATCACGTTGCAGGCGACGGCCACGGGCTTTGCCATCGGCACGCTTCTGGGGATGCTGATGGCCGTGGGCATCGTGCATTCCCGCACGCTGGACCTGAGCCTGATGCCCTGGGCGATCATCAGCCAGACCATTCCCATCGTCGCCATTGCGCCGATGATCGTGGTGCTGTCGAACTCGGCCGGGCTGGGCGAGATGCTGGGGCTGGACAACCGGCTGGTGTCGAAGACCATCATCGCGGCCTATCTGAGTTACTTTCCGGTGCTGGTGGGCATGATCAAGGGCCTGCGCAGCCCGGACCAGATGCAGCTGGACCTGCTGCAGACCTACGGGGCCTCGGGCGGGCAGACCTTCTGGAAGCTTCGCCTGCCGGCCTCGGTCCCTTACCTGTTCGCCTCGCTCAAGGTCGCCATCGCCGCAAGCCTGGTGGGCGCGATCGTAGGCGAGTTGCCGACCGGCGCAGTCGAAGGCCTGGGCGCACGGATGCTGGTGGGCAGCCAGTTCGGCGAGCCGATGATCGTCTGGGCGGCGCTGTTTGCGGCGGCGATCCTGGCCGGGGCGCTGATCCTGCTGGTGGGGCAGCTCGAACGGCTGGCCAATCGCCGGATGGGAGTCGGGTCATGAGCTGGCTCTGGGGGGCGATCCTGTTCTGGCTGGCGGCCTGGGCGCTGAATGCGGCGCTGGCCCGGTCGGCCCTGCACCGGACGCGCGCGGTGCGCACGCTGGTGCCGGTGATCTTCGGTGCGGCGGTGCTGGTGCTGTGGGAGGGCCTCGTGCGCGGGCTGGGCGTGAACGAGGTGATCCTGCCCGCGCCAAGCGCGATCTGGGCGACGATCCGGGGCAACCTGCCAATGCTCTGGGGCGATTTCACCCAGACGATCCTGAAGGGCGGGCTGTCGGGCTATCTGATCGGCTGCGGGGCGGCGGTGCTGACCGCGATCCTGATCGACCGTTCGCCCTATCTGCAACGCGGGCTGTTGCCGGTGGGCAATTTCGTGGCCGCCCTGCCGATCGTCGGCATCGCGCCGATCCTGGTGATGTGGTTCGGCTTCGACTGGCAGTCGAAGGCGGCGGTCGTGGTGGTGATGGTGTTCTTCCCCGTCCTCGTCAACGCAGTCGCGGGCCTTGCGGCAAGCGAGCGGATGCAGCGCGACCTGATGGCGACCTGGGGGGCGAGCTACTGGCAGACGATGGTCCGCCTGCGCCTGCCCGCCGCCATGCCCTTCATCTTCAACGGGCTGAAAATAGCGACGACAC
This sequence comes from Pseudomonadota bacterium, assembly GCA_046050045.1. Taxonomy (GTDB): domain Bacteria; phylum Pseudomonadota; class Alphaproteobacteria; order Rhodobacterales; family Rhodobacteraceae; genus JAOADN01. The sequence continues at coordinate 3,629 of JBJOQI010000411.1, forward strand.
TGGCGCTGATCGGCGCTATCGTTGCCGAGTTTTTCGGCTCTCCCACGCGCGGGATGGGGTTCCGCATCTCGACCGCGGTGGGCCAGCTTGCACTGCCCCTTGTCTGGGCCGAGATTGCGGTCGCAGCCCTGGCAGGGTCGGTGTTCTACGGATTGGTGGCGCGCATCGAAAAGGCGGTCACCTTTTGGCACCCGTCACAGCGGGGAAGGACATAACAACTTGGAGGTACGTGGAATGAAGAAGCTACTGACAGGGGCGCTGTTCACGGCATTTGCCACGGGCGGGGCCTGGGCAGCCGATGACGTGACGCTGCAGCTGAAATGGGTCACCCAGGCGCAGTTCGCGGGCTACTACGTGGCCAAGGACAAGGGCTTTTACGAGGAAGAGGGGCTGAACGTCACCATCCTTCCGGGCGGACCCGACATCGCGCCGACGCAGGTGATCGCAGGCGGCGGGGCCGACGTGACGGTTGAGTGGATGCCGGCCGCGCTGGCCGCGCGCGAAAAGGGCCTGCCGCTGGTCAACATCGCGCAGCCCTTCAAGTCGTCGGGCATGATGCTGACCTGCCTGAAGGAAACCGGCATCGCCGCGCCCGAGGACTTCAAGGGCAAGACGCTGGGCGTCTGGTTCTTCGGCAATGAATACCCGTTCCTGAGCTGGATGGCGACGCTGGGCATCCCGACGACGGGCGGCGCCGACGGCGTCGAGGTGCTGAAGCAGGGCTTCAACGTCGATCCGCTGCTGCAGAAGCAGGCGGCCTGCATCTCGACCATGACCTACAACGAATACTGGCAGGTCATCGACGCCGGCATCGCCGAAGGCGACCTGGTGACCTTCAAGTATCAGGACATGGGCGTGGCCACGATGGAGGACGGGCTTTACGTTCTGGAGGAAAAGCTCGCCGACCCGGCCTTCGAGGACAAGATGGTGCGCTTCGTGCGCGCCTCGATGAAGGGCTGGAAATACGCCGAGGAGAACTCGGACGAAGCCGCGATGATCGTGCTGGAGAACGACGAGACGGGCGCGCAGACCGAGAACCACCAGAAGCGCATGATGGGCGAGATCGCCAAGCTGACGGCAGGCTCGAACGGGGCGCTTGATCCGGCGGACTACGAGCGCACGGTGGCGACGCTGCTGGCGGGCGGGTCGGACCCGGTGATCTCGAAGGCGCCGGAAGGGGCCTGGACGCACCAGATCACGGACAAGGCGCTGCAGTAACCGCAACGCCGCCCGGCAGGACGGCTGGCAGAGTTTGGGGGGCGCGGGGGAAACCTCGCGCCCCTTTTCGCTTGAAGATGGCCCCTGTTCTTGGGAAAGCTGCGGGGGGCGGCAAGCGGCAGGAGACTTGGGATGCGCGTAGGGTTGGTGCGGCTGGCGGTTCTGCTGGGGCTTGTGGCCGGGCTGGCGGGCTGCGGACGCAATGCCGTGCCGTTGACGGAATGCGCGGGTGGCAAGCCGGTGATCGAGCGGATCGAGGATGTCGCGCCGCCGAGCTGCGATCCGGTTCTGCCCGGTGTCCTGCCCGAAGGGGCGTGAGGGGCTTGAGTTTCCCTGCCCGGCGGTAAATCCTGTAAATCGGGATTAACATCGGCCGGGAGGGTCCGGGTGTGGCTCGTACGGCGCTGACGGGAACACGGATCCGGGAACGCAGGATGCTGGCGCGGATCCGGCAGGCGGACCTTGCCCGCGAGGTCGGGATCTCGCCCGCCTATCTGAACCTGATCGAGCATAACCGCAGGCGGCCGGCGGAAGGCATCGTTGCGGCGATCGCGCGGGTGCTGGGCGTCGAGGCGAAGGCCCTGGCCGAGGGGGCCGAGGACGAGCTGTTCGAGGCGCTGCGCGAGGCTGCGGGCACCACGGGCGGGGGCCTGCCGGAGGGCGGCGGGCCGGAGCTGGAGCGGATCGACGAATTCGTGACGCGCTTTCCGGGCTGGGCCGGGCTTCTGGCGGGGCGGCAGGCGCGGGTGAAGGCGCTGGAGCGGTCGGTCGAGGAACTGAGCGACCGGATGGCGCATGACCCGCATCTGTCGGCGGCGGTGCATGAAGTGCTGTCCTCGGTCACGTCGGTGCGGTCGACGGCCGCGATCCTTGCCGAGACGGAGGACATCGACCCTGCCTGGCGGGTCAGGTTCCACGCCAATCTCGATGCCGACAGCCAGCGCCTGACCGAGGCCGCGACGGCGCTGGTGGCCTTTCTCGATGCCGTTGAGGTCGGCGAGACCGGGGTGACAAGCCCGCAGGAAGAGGTCGAGGCCTGGCTCGCCTCGGGTCTGGCCTCGGGTCCCGGGCCGGGTGGGCGCGGGTCCGGGACGGAGGGGCAGGCGGCAGGGGGGACGGCGGAGCCCGAACTGGCCAGCGGCGCGGCGCGCAGCCTGGCGCGCGACCTTGGTGAACAGATGCAGGCGGATGCGACGGCCCTGCCGGACGGCATGCTGCGGGAGGCGCTGGATCGCGATGGCGTCAGCCCGGCTGCCATTGCCGCCCGGGCGGGCGTGCCGCTGGCGGTCGTGCTGCGCCGGCTTGGCCTTGGCGACGGACGGGTTCACCCCGAACTCGCGCCGCTTGGGTTTGTGGCTTGCGATGCGGCGGGGGCCTTTGCGCTGCGGCGCAAGCCCGAGGGGTTTGCCATGCCCCGGCATGGGGCGGCCTGTCCGCTCTGGCCGATCTACGAGGCGCTGCGCCAGCCTTCGGTGCCGCTGCGGCGGGTGGTCGAGACGGCCGAGCGACTGCCGCGCAGGTTCGTGGCCTATGCCCTGGGCGAGACCCGGAGCCCTGCGGGGTTCGACGGGCCGCTGGTCGCGACGGCCATGATGCTGCTGGTGCCGGCCGAGCCGGGGCAGGGGCAGTCGGACCCCGCCGTTCCGGTGGGCGCGGCCTGCCGGACCTGCCCGCGGGCGGGCTGCGTGGCGCGGCGTGAGCCGTCGATCCTGGGCGATGCGATCTGAGTTCTGTTTTGACTTATGGCCGGTCAGGCGGAATAGTTCCGGGCAAGCGCCGGGGGAGGGCGTGACCGAGGGATGGACCGGGGGCAGCTGCTTCTGATCGAGGACGACGCGCATATCGCGGAGGCGCTGCAATTCATCCTTGCACGCGACGGATGGGCCGTTTCGGTCCATGCCACGGGCGCTGACGCGATGGAGCGGATCGCGGCGGTGCCGCCCGACGTTCTGGTACTGGACGTGATGCTGCCCGGGCGGTCTGGGCTGGAAATCCTGGCCGACCTGCGGCGGGACGAGACCCTGCGGGCGCTGCCGGTTCTGGTGCTGTCGGCCTCGGGGCAAAGCGTCGCGGCGGCAGAGGCGGAACTGGAGCGGGCGGTCGGCGGCGGGGTCGGGCCGACACGGGTGATGACCAAGCCCTTTGCCAATGCCGCTGTCCTGGCCGCCGCGCGGGAGCTTGCCGCCCGATGAAGGAGCCGAAGACCGAGGCACCCGCTGACGAGGCCCTGCGGCTGCCGCCGCCGCCTGCGCCGCTGTTCGTCGCACGCCAGGCCTATCGCCGCCGGCGCATGGCCGATGCGGCGCGTTTCCTGCCCATTGTCGGGGTCGTGCTGTTCCTGCTGCCGATCCTGTGGGAGCCGGCCCGGTCACCCGAGCCGGACACCGAACGCGGGGCAGTCTGGCTGTTCACCGCCTGGTTCATCCTGATTGTCGCGGCCTTCGGGCTGGCGATCCCCCTGGCCCGCGCCGACCGGGACAGCAAGCCGGGGCAGCGATGATACCCTTCAGCCTGCTCGTCCTGGGCTGCCTGTCCTATGTGGTGCTGCTGTTCGCGGTGGCCTTCGTGGCCGAGCGGCGCGCGGCCGAGGGGCGGGCCGGGTGGCTGCGGTCCTCGACCGTCTATACCCTGTCGCTGTCGATCTATTGCACGGCCTGGACCTTTTACGGCGCGGTTGGCAACGCCGCGCGGTCGGGCCTCGAGTTCCTGCCGATCTACCTGGGCCCGACGCTTGTCTTTGTCGGCTGGTGGTGGGTGCTGCGCAAGCTGGTGCGGATCGGCAAGGCGCAGCGCGTGACCTCGATCGCCGACCTGATCTCGTCGCGCTATGGAAAGTCGAACCTGCTGGGCGTCATGGTCACGGTGATCGCCGTCTTGGCCGCGACGCCCTATATCGCGTTGCAGCTGCAGTCGGTGTCGCTGTCCTTCGACGTCTTTGCCAGCAGCCAGCCCGAGGGGTGGGACGGGCCGGGGGCTTCGGCCTTCTGGGTGGCGGTGGGGCTTGCGGCCTTCACCATCCTGTTCGGCACCCGGCGGCTTGATGTCAACGAGCACCACCACGGCGTGGTCACCGCCATCGCGCTCGAGGCGGTGGTCAAGCTGGTGGCGCTGCTTGCCGTCGGCAGTTTCGTCGTCTGGGGGGTGGCGGACGGACCGCGCGACATGCTGGACCGGATCTCCGCCTCGCCGATTGCAGACTGGCCGTTGCAGCCGGGTCGCTGGGTCGGCCTGACCATGGTGTCGGCGGCGGCGGTGCTGACCTTGCCGCGGATGTTCCAGGTGATCGTCGTCGAGAATTCCGACGAGCGGCATCTGGCGACGGCCTCGTGGGCCTTTCCGCTGTATCTGATGCTGATGAGCCTGTTCGTGCTGCCGATTGCGGTGGCGGGCCTGGCCGTCCTGCCTGAAGGGTCGAACCCGGACCTGTTCGTGCTGACGCTGCCGCTGGCGCTCGACCAGCAGGGGCTGGCCATGCTGGCCTTTCTGGGCGGGTTTTCATCGGCGACCTCGATGGTGATCGTCGCCTCGATCGCGCTGTCGACAATGGTGTCGAACCACATGGTGGTGCCGGTCTGGCTGTGGCTGAGGCCGCGGGGCGCGCGCGGGGCGGGCGATGTGCGGGGCCTTGTGCTGATGTCGCGGCGGCTGGCGATCGGCGGCATCCTTGCCTTTGGCTATCTCTACTACGGGATGTCGGGGGGGTCTGCGGCGCTGAGCTCGATCGGCCTGATCGCCTTCGTGGGGGTCAGCCAGGTTCTGCCGGCGCTGATCGGCGGGCTTTACTGGCGCGGTGCCACGCGGGTCGGCGCGGCGCTGGGGCTGACGACCGGGTTCGCGATCTGGCTGTATACGCTCTTGCTGCCCTCGGTCGGGTCGGGTGGCCTGCTGTCGGCGGGGCTGATGTCCGCGGGGCCCTGGGGCATCGACTGGCTGCGGCCGCAGGGGTTGTTCGGGGTAACGACGCTCGACCCGATGCTGCATTCGCTGTTCTGGGCGATGACGCTGAATGTACTGGCCTTCGTGCTGGGGTCGCTGCTGACCTTTCCCGGACCGCTGGAGCGGATCCAGTCTGCGGCCTTCGTGCATGTCTTTGATGCCGAACGGGGGGCGACGGGCTGGTCGCGCGGCGGGGCCGAGACGGAAGACCTGCTGGTGATGGCGCAGGGCATCCTTGGCGCGGACGAGGCGCGCGGGTTCTTTCACAGCGAGGCCGAGCGCCAGGGCAAGACCGGGTTCCTGCCGGATTCGACGCCGGATTTCCTTGAGAAGCTGGAGCGAGAGCTGGCCGGGTCGGTCGGCGCGGCCACGGCCCATGCGATGATCGCGCAGATCGCGGGCGGCATGGCGGTGTCGGTGCGCGACCTGATGGCCGTGGCCAACGAGGCGCAGCAGATCATCGAATACTCGGCCCAGCTTGCCACCAAGTCCGAAGAACTTGCCCGCACCGCGCGGCAGTTGCGCGAGGCCAATGACAAGCTGACCGAACTGAGCGTACAGAAGGATGCCTTTCTCAGCCAGATCAGCCACGAGCTGCGCACGCCCATGACCTCGATCCGGGCGTTCTCGGAGATCCTGATGGAGGCGGACCTGCCCGACGAGATGCGGGCACGGTACGGCGGGATCATCCACGACGAGGCGATCCGGCTGACGCGGCTGCTGGACGATCTTCTGGACCTGTCGGTGTTGGAAAACCGCAAGGTGACGCTGGATATCCGGGTGGCGAACCTGCACGACCTGATCGAGCGGGCGATCCGCACGGCGACCGAGGGGCAGGAGGGGCGGACGATCCGGCTGCGGCGCGACCCGACGCGCGAGCATCTGCCGGTGATTACCGATACCGACCGGCTGACGCAGGTGTTCATCAACCTGATCGCCAATGCCCGCAAGTATTGCGACGCGGCCGAGCCGGAACTGGCCGTCTCGGTGCGCAGGCGCGGGGCGCGGATCGACGTGGACTTCATCGACAACGGCAAGGGCATTCCGAAGAAGGCGCAGGCCCTGATCTTCGAGAAGTTCTCGCGCCTCGATGCCGCCGGAAAGGCCGAGGGGGCGGGGCTGGGCCTGGCGATCTGCCGCGAGATCATGGTGAACCTCGGCGGCACGATCACCTATCTGCCGGGGCAGGGCGGCGCGGCCTTCCGGGTGACGGTACCGGTCAGGAAGGCCACGGCAGAGGCGGCGTGAGGGGCTTAGCCCGCGTTGGCCAGGGCGTCGATCTGGGCGCGGTAGGGTTCGAGATTGTAGCCCCAGCGCGCGGCGGATGCGATCAGCTCGTCGGTCGGCATCCGTCCGGCATTGGCAAGCGCCCAGACGATCGACGAGCGGTTGCCCGAGGCGCAATAGGCAAAGACAGGGCCGGTTGCACTGTCGATGGCGGCGCGTTGGGCAGTGACGTTGTCCATCGTCAGGGCACCGCCGATCACCGGGTTGACCACGAAGTCGAGCCCCGCCGCCTCGACTGCCTGGCGCATCGCCGCGGCCGACAGGTCGGGCGGGTTCTCGCCGTCGGGGCGGTTGCAGATGACGCGGGTGAAGCCGGCGGCCACGATGGCCGGCACGTCGGCGGGCGTGATCTGGGGCGAGGTGGCGTAGCTGTCGGTGAGGGTGCGGAAGGTCAAGGGCGCTTATCCTTAGCTGGCGGCGAGCCGGTCGATCCGTGCGCGGACACCGGGTGCAAGAACCATACCGGCGAGCAGGGCGAGTAAAACGATGGCTCCGCCAAGCCCGCCGAAGCCGAGCGAGGCGACGGCCGGGCCGGGGCAGAGGCCGGCCAGGCCCCAGCCGAAGCCGAACAGGACCGAGCCGAGGACGAGGTTCGGGCCGACCCGGGGGTCGGGCCGGGCGGGCAGGTGTTCGCCGAACAGGCTGCGGTCCCAGCGGGCGGCGATGCGCCAGGCAATTGCCATCGGCAGGATCGCCCCGCCCATCACGAAGGCAAGCGTCGGGTCCCAGTCGCCGAAGACGTCGAGCCAGCCCGAGACCTTGCGGGTATCGGTCATGCCCGACAGCAGCAGGCCTGTGCCGAAAAGCCCGCCCGAGATTGCAGAGAGGATCATCTTGCGCATCAGATCACCCCAAGGCCGTGGCGCAGGATCAGCACGCAGAGGCCGCCCGCCAGGATGTAGAAGACGGTGGCGACGATGCCCCGCAGCGACAGGCGCGAGATGCCGCAGACGCCGTGGCCCGAGGTGCAGCCGCCCGCAACGCGGGTGCCGATGCCGACCAGCAGGCCGCCCGCGATCACG
>JBJOQI010000412.1:0-16209 GCA_046050045.1 Pseudomonadota bacterium
GGCATGATGTACTACTTCGTGCCCAAGCAGGCCGAACGCCCGGTCTACAGCTACAAGCTGTCGATCATCCACTTCTGGGCGCTGATCTTCCTGTACATCTGGGCCGGTCCGCACCACCTGCACTATACCGCGCTGCCGGAATGGGCCTCGACCCTTGGCATGGTGTTCTCGGTCGTGCTCTGGATGCCGTCCTGGGGCGGCATGATCAACGGCCTGATGACGCTGTCGGGGGCCTGGGACAAGCTGCGTACCGACCCGATCCTGCGGATGATGGTGATCTCGATCGGCTTCTACGGCATGTCGACCTTTGAAGGTCCGATGATGTCGATCAAGGCCGTGAACAGCCTGTCGCACTACACCGACTGGACCATCGGCCACGTGCATTCCGGTGCCCTTGGCTGGAACGGCATGATCACCTTCGGCGTGCTCTACTTCCTGGTGCCCCGGCTTTGGGGGCGCGAGCGGCTCTATTCGCTCACGCTGGTCAGCTGGCACTTCTGGCTCGCCACCATCGGGATCGTGCTCTACGCCGCCTCGATGTGGGTGACGGGCATCATGGAAGGCCTGATGTGGCGCGAGGTCGATGCGCAGGGCTTCCTGGTGAACGCCTTTGCCGACACGGTCGCGGCCAAGTTCCCGATGTACGTGGTGCGGGCACTGGGCGGTACGCTCTACCTCACCGGGGCGATCATCATGGTCTACAACCTCTGGGCCACCGTGGCGCGGCAGCCGGCGAGATCGCCGGTCAGCGTCCCGGTCCCCGCTGAATAAGGAGGCCGGGATCATGGCCCTTCTCGACAAGCACAAGATCCTTGAAACCAACGCGACCCTGCTTCTGGTCGGCTCGCTGCTGGTCGTGACCATCGGCGGCATCGTGGAGATCGCACCGCTCTTCTACCTCGAGAACACGATCGAGAAGGTGGACGGCGTGCGGCCCTACAGCCCGCTCGAGCTGACCGGGCGCGACATCTACATCCGCGAAGGCTGCTACGTCTGCCACAGCCAGATGATCCGCCCGATGCGCGACGAGGTGGAGCGTTACGGCCACTACAGCCTGGCGGCGGAATCGATGTACGACCATCCGTTCCAGTGGGGGTCGAAGCGCACCGGGCCCGACCTGGCCCGCGTCGGCGGCCGCTATTCCGACGAATGGCACGTCGATCACCTGTCCGACCCGCAGGCGGTGGTGCCGGAATCGGTGATGCCGAAGTACGGCTTCCTGAAGGACCGCCTGATCGAGCCCGAGCATATCGTCGCTCGGCTTGAGACGGACGCGCTGGTGGGGGTGCCCTACACCCCCGAGATGATCGAGGTGGCCGCGGCCGACTTTGCCGCCCAGGCCGACCCCGACAGCGACTACGAGGGGATGCTGGCGCGCTATCCCAAGGCGCAGGTCCGCAACTTCGACGGGGCGGCGGGGGTGTCCGAGATGGATGCGCTGATCGCCTACCTGCAGGTGCTGGGCACGATGGTCGACTTCTCGACCTTCGAGCCGGACCCGAGCCGCTGAGGAGGACGCGATGAACTATCACATCTTCCGCGAGTTTGCCGACAGCTGGGCGCTGCTTGCGCTGTTCGCTCTGTTCATCGGGGTCGTGATCTGGGCCTTCCGGCCCGGATCGAAAGAGCTGCACCGCGACACCGCCGGCATTCCGTTCCGGCACGAGGACAGACCCGCCGCCGCGGCCAAGGCCGCCCCGGCCGGGAAGGAGACGAGGACATGAGCAAGAAACCTGTCACACGCCCCGCAGACCCGGAAACGACCGGCCATGAATGGGACGGCATTCAGGAGTTCAACAACCCGCTGCCGAGATGGTGGGTCTGGGTGTTCTATGCCACCATCGTCTGGGGCATCGCCTACACCGTCGCCTATCCGGCCTGGCCGCTGATCAACGGCGCGACGCGGGGCCTGCTGGGCGGCGACACCCGCACGGCGGTTGCCGCCGAGATCCAGCGCTTTGACGAGATGAACAAGCCGGTCGAGGCGAAACTTGTCGCGGCGGACCTGACGGCCATCGCGGGCGACGAGGAAATGGCCAGCTACAGCCGCAATGCCGGGGCGGCGATCTTCCGCACCAACTGCGCGACCTGCCACGGCTCGGGCGCGGCGGGGGCCAGGGGCTATCCGAACCTGCTGGACAACGACTGGCTCTGGGGCGGCTCGATCGAGGAGATCCACACCACGGTCACGCACGGGATCCGCAACACGACCGACCCCGACGCGCGCTTCTCGCAGATGCCGGCCTTCGGCGAGATCATCGAGCCTGCGCAAATCGACGAGGTGGTGAACCATGTCCTGAAGATCTCGGGCCAGGATCACGACGCGGCCAAGGCGGCAGCGGGGGCCACGGTCTTTGCCGACAACTGCGCGGCCTGCCATCTGGACACAGGCTTGGGCGACCGGGCGCAGGGCGCGCCGAACCTGACCGATGCGATCTGGCTGTACGGCGGGGATGCCGCGTCGCTGACCCAGACGGTCACCAATGCCCGCTTCGGCGTCATGCCGAACTGGAACGCCCGGCTTTCGGAAGCCGATATCCGGGCCGTTGCCGCCTATGTCCACCAGTTGGGCGGAGGCGAATGAGAGATAGTCCCGGGCCTTCGGGCCCGTGGGCTTGAGGCACCGGCGCCCCGTCCTGTTCGCGCGTTTCCTGGGGGTGCCGGTGCCAACAAACTGAGACCCGGGGCGGGAAACCGCCCCGGTTTTTTCTGTCTCGACGCAGGGTCTTGCGGCGGCCCGGCCGGAAAGGCTCGCTTTCGCAAGCCGGCTGTCAGCCCTCGGGGCCCATGACGGTGCAGGTGGTGGCGCGGGCGGCCAGGCGGCGGCAGGCAAGCTCGGCCGTTTCCTGGGTGAGCCCCATGAAGTTGGCCTCGAACCCGCCCTTGCGGTTGGCAACCTTGCGCAGCGCATCGCCGAGCGTGTTCATCTCGACCAGCGCGGTCTTCAGCAGCACCTGTTCTGCCTCGTAGCTTGACGGGTAGCGGCCGACGTTCACGCCCCATTGACGCCCGCCCGAGGTCGAGACCCGGGTGACAACCTCGAGATCCTCTTCGGACGAGGCCGAGACGGGTTCGACGGCGGTCAGGATGATCTCGTCGACCGAAGGCTGGGGTGCAGCGGCGACGGTGATGGTTTCAAGCGCCTCGGCGGCGGGGGATTCGGCAGGCGGGGTTTCAAAGAAGATCTCGGCACTGTCCGCGGTCGTTTCGCCCGCAAGCGGCAGGATCTGCGGCAGGGCCGAGGCGATGACAACGCCGGATGCCTCGGCGGCCGGGGCAACCGGCGACGGGGCCGGGGCGAGCGGCGCGGTGGCGATGGCGGTTTCTGCCGGGGCTTCTTCGGGGGGCGCGGCGACCTCGGCGATCACGGTGGCATCGGCGGCAGCAGCCGGGCGCGCTCTGGGGCGGGCGTCGGTCTCGCCTGCCGTGGCGACCTGAATGGCGGGGGCGGCGTCGGGCAGCACGGTGCCCTCGACGGGCGGTGTCGCAGGAGCGACGGCCGCAAGGGTTTCGGGCTGCGGCGCGGTGGTCTGGGCAAAGCCGTCGTCGGCCGGAGTGGCAGCGGCATCCGCCACCGCGACTTCGGGCAAGGGTTCGGTCTCGGCGGCCGCAAGGGCGGTTTCCTCGGGCAGCAGGGCCGCGGTTTCGGGCTGGGCGGGAGTGGTCTGTTCAAAGACCGGCTCTTCGGCCACTTCCTTCAGGGCCGCGCCGATGCTGTCGGCCATGGCCAGCAGCATCTCGTCGCTCGGGCCTTCCTCCTGCGCTGCGGGCGCGGCTTCGGCGAGCAGGGCGGGGGTCTCGGAGGCTGCACCGGCAACCGGGCGTCCAGCCGGGCGCGGGCTGCGCGCGATGGCGGCAGACACGCGGATGGTCTTGCCGGCAGCGGGCGCGGGTTCGTCCAGCCCCTTGGCCACTGCGTCGGCCACGGCCGAGGCGAGCATGTCCTGGTCTTCCTCATCGTCCACGGCGTTGTAGTCGGGCTTGGCCGGTTCCTGCGTCACCGCCTTGTTCGGGGCCTTGCCGAAGCCGATGTCGAGCAGTTCTGCGATGCGCGCGTTGCGGGTGGCCGAGGATTTGCCGCCGAAGACGGTGGCGATGATGCGCTTGTTGCCGCGTTGTGCCGAGGCGGTCAGGTTGAAGCCTGCAGGCACGGTGTAGCCGGTCTTGATGCCGTCGGCGCCTTCGTAGCTGTCGAGGAAGCGGCGGTTGGTCGAGGCGACCTGCGCCACACCCGCATCGGCGCTGCGGCGCGAGAAGATGTTGTAGTACTGCGGGAAGTCATAGAACAGGTGCCGCCCGAGCGTGGTCATGTCGCGTGCGGTCGACAGGTGGCCCTCGGCGGTCAGGCCATTGGCGTTGCGAAAGGTCGAGCGGTCCATGCCCAGCGCCGCCGCGGTGCGGTTCATCCGCTTGGCAAAGGCGGATTCCGAGCCTTCGATGGCCTCGCCGATGGCGGTGGCCGCATCGTTGGCCGACTTGATGGCCGCGGCGCGGATCAGGTAGCGCAGTGCGATCTTCTGGCCCGCCTTCAGCCCGAGCTTCGAGGGCGGCTGCGAGGCGGCGTGTTCCGAGACGGTGACCCGGCTGTCGAGCGAAATCTCGCCCCGCTCGATCGCCTCGAAGGCGATGTAGAGCGTCATCATCTTGGTCAGTGATGCCGGATGCAGCCGGGTATCGGCGTTTTCCGAATGCAGAACCTCGCCCGTGCGGGCGTCGATCACGAAGTCTGCGTAGGGCGCGGCGGAAAGACCGGATGCCACCAGCACCCAGATCGCCACAGCCGCGAGGAATTCCACACAGACGCGACCAATCAGACGCGTGTCCACGTTTCTTACCCTTGTCCTGCCTCGACATGCCCCGGTTTTTTGGTGGGGCTCATTTGCTCAGGCGGAACGATAGCACAGGGTGTCAGCGCGGAAAACCGCCTATTTTCAACGAGTTTTGCCGCGACATTGATACAACATGTTTCGAATGTCGCGGCGATGCTTACCAGATATTGCGGAGGCGAGGCCAAAGCCTACCAGATCAGGTTGACGCGCCGGCAATTTCCGCAAGGCAGGCCGGCAGGGCCGACAGGTCGGGCAGTTCGCGGAACCGCGGATGGTCCACGGGTGCTTCGGCGGCCTCATAGCTCCAGGTCAGGTCATGGGGCACATGGATCCCCCAGGCCCCGGCCCCGATTGCCGGAATGACATCGGATTTCAGCGAGTTGCCGACCATTGCCGCATGTCGGGGCGTGATCCCGTGGCGCGCGAAGATCGCTTCGTAGACGGGCACGGTCTTGTCCGACACGATCTCGACCGCGTCGAACAGATCGCCGAGGCCCGATTGCGCCAGCTTGCGTTCCTGGTCGAGCAGGTCGCCCTTGGTCACCAGAAGCAGCCGGTGGTCGCCAGCCAGCGCCGTCACCGTGGCGCGGGCATGCGGCAGAAGGTCGATGGGATGGCGCAGCATCTCTTGCCCGGCCTCGATCAGGTCGCGGATCACCGGCGCGGGCACCGTGTCGCCCGTCACGTCGAGCGCGGTCTCGATCATCGACAGGACGAACCCCTTGATGCCGAAGCCATAGTGGCCAAGGTTGCGCCGCTCGGCCGCGACAAGGCGGTCATGCAGGTGATCGGGCGGTGCGTGATCGGCCAGAAGGCTTTCGAAGCGCTGCTGGGTCAGGCGGAAGAACCGCTCGTTGTGCCAGAGCGTGTCGTCGGCGTCGAAGGCGATGGTGTCGAACATTTGCGGCCAGGGGTCCGGATTGTGCTGCCGTCCCAACCCAAGGGGCAGACCGGCGGGGACAGTTACACTTTTCTCAACCGGCGCGAAGACTATATTGGCCGAGCCGGGCAAACTATGCGATTCTGGGCCGGCCATACGGGGAGTACCAAGGTGAGCGTCCGACCGACAGTCATGAGCGACCGCAAGGACGGACGTGACGACGAGACGTCGATCCTGACGAAGACCAAGACCCGTACCCAGCGCCCGCCGCTGTACAAGGTGATGCTGCTGAACGACGACTACACGCCGATGGAATTCGTCGTTCACGTGCTTGAACGCTTCTTCGGCCTCAGCCACGCGCAGGCCTTCGAGATCATGCTGACCGTCCACAAGAAGGGGCTGGCGGTCGTGGGCGTCTTTTCCTTCGAGGTGGCCGAAACCAAGGTGGCGCAGGTGATGGATTTCGCGCGGCGTCATCAGCACCCGTTGCAGTGCACGATGGAAAAGGAATAGGTCGGGCGGACCTGATCCCCGCTGGCCGGACCGATGGCAACTGAACGACTTTCCCTGGCGCTGGCCGTGGCGGACCTGCCGCCCGAGGGGCGCATCCTTGTGCTGCGGCCGATGGCCGGCAGCGACCTGGCGGCCCTGCCGCAGGCCCGCTGTCTGCTGGTCCAGGGCTTCCGGCCCGATCACGATGCCCTGACACGCAGTGGCTGGTCGGTCGTGGCCGAGACTGCAGAAACCGGGTTTGCCGCGGCGGTCGTCCTTGCCCCGCGGTCGCGGGCCGAGGCGCGGGCGCTGGTGGCCGAGGCTGCTGCGCGCGTCCAACCCGGCGGCCCGATCTGGCTGGACGGTGCCAAGACCGACGGGATCGACAGCCTGCTGAAGGATGTGCGCGGGCGGGCCGAGCTTTCCGCGCCCTTTGCCAAGGCGCATGGCAAGGTGGCGATGCTGTCCAACCCCGGTCCTGCGGTGTTTGCGGACTGGGCCGCAGGGGCGACGCATCCTGCGCCCGGGTTCGTGGCCCTGCCCGGATGCTTCTCTGCCACTGGGATCGACGCAGGGTCGGCGGCACTGGCGTCGGTCCTGCCCATGGACCTCAAGGGCAAGGCCGCCGATCTGGGGGCCGGCTGGGGCTGGCTTTCGGCGGAGATCCTGAAGCGGCCGAAGGTGACGGCGCTGCATCTGGTCGAGGCCGAATGGGCGGCGCTGCAGTCGGCGCGCACCAATGTCGCCGATCCGCGGGCAGAGTTCCACTGGGCCGACCTGCGGGCAGGGGTCAAGCTGCCGCCGCTGGACCTGGTGGTGATGAACCCGCCCTTCCACGTCGGGCGCGCGGGCGATCCGTCGCTCGGCGCGGCCTTCATCCGGGCGGCGGCCGGGCTGCTGGTGCCGTCGGGGCAGCTTTACATGGTGGCGAACCGCCACCTGCCCTACGAGGAGGTGCTGGCCCAGGTCTTCGGCGAAGTCGAGGAGCTGAAGGGCCCGGGCACTGCCGGGGCGGGCGGTTTCAAGCTGTTCCGGGCGGCGCGGCCGCTCAGGCGTCCTGCGGATAGCGGGCGCGGCATTCAGCGATCGCCGAAGCGGCGGGGCCGTTGAGCGCGCGGCGCCGTTCGACCAGACCGGCAAGCTTGCGCTTCTCGGCGGCGGGGTCGATCGCCACCTCGCGGCGCGAGGTTTCCGTGACATCCTGGAAGCAGTAGCGCGGTTTCGGCTGCTGCTTGGGTTTGGCCGGGTAATAGCCGCAGATCACCCATTCCGGGCGCGTGACCTCGATGGTCTCGTAGGCATAGCCACGGGCAAGGTTCGCCTCGGTCTCGGCGATCAGGGTGTCGAGGGTGCGCAGTTCGCGCGTCGCGTTGCCGACGCAGGCCTCTTGCGGGGTCGCACAGGCGGCAAGCAGGGCAAGGGCGGACAGGAACAGGCGGGCGGGTGTCATGGTGCGGCCCCAGTGCAGGCGGCGCGGTCGGCCTCGATCTGGGCCAGGAGGGCCGCGCGGCGGTCGATCAGCCCGTCAAGCTTGCGCTGTTCCTCGGCCATGTCGACCGGCGCGCGGCGCTTGCCATTGGTGCAGAGGTTGACGGCCGCGCCTTCGCCCCGGCCACCGACGCAGAGGGTAACGGCAGGGTTCGCATCCTCGACCGTATAGCCGCGCGCGATGATGCTTTCGGTTTCCGCGATCAGCCGGTCGACGATGGCAAGCTGGCGCTCGGCGGGGCTGGTGCAGGCCGGAACCGCAGGCTGGCACCCGGCAAGGGCAAGGGCGCAGAGGATCAGGCCGAAGAGGGGTCTGGACATCGGACGACTCGCACGAGGAAACACGCGGCCAAGTCTAGGCGACAATCGGAGACTTCCCAAGCCTGTCGCGGCGGCAGGCCGCGTGGCGCAGGGCCTTTCCGCCTGCTAGAAGGCGGGAAGGCCCGGCGGGAGATCGCGGATGCAGGATATGGAAGATCAGAAGGCACGCGCGTCGGACTGGTTCCGGAGGCTGCGCGACGACATCGTTGCCGCCTTCGAGGAGCTGGAGGACGATCAGACCGTGGGGCCCCATGCCGCGCGCCTGCCCGGACGCTTCGAGGTGACGCCGACCCGCCGGGCGAGCGAGGATGGCAGCGACGCGGGCGGCGGGCTGATGAGCGTGATGCGCGGCGGCCGGGTGTTCGAGAAGGTGGGCGTCAATGTCTCGACCGTATACGGGCAGCTGGGTGAGCGCGCGCAGAAGGCGATGGCCGCGCGCGGCGTGCCGGGCATGGCCGACGACCCGCGCTTCTGGGCCAGCGGCATCAGCCTGGTGGCGCATATGCAGAACCCGCATGCGCCGGCCGTGCACATGAACACCCGGATGTTCTGGACCCCGAACGCCTGGTGGTTCGGCGGCGGGTCGGACCTGAACCCCTGCATCGAGTACCCCGAGGATACGGCGGCCTTCCATGCCGCGCTGAAGGCGCATTGCGATCCGCACGGGGCCGACATCTACCCGCGCTACAAGGCCTGGGCGGACGAATACTTCTTCGTGCCGCACCGGGGCCGCGCGCGCGGCGTGGGCGGCATCTTCTACGACGACCTGAACACCGGCGGCTGGGAGGCGGATTTCGCCTTTACCCAGGACGTGGGCCGCGCCTTTCTCAGGGCCTTCCTGCCGGTGACAAACCGGCGGCGCAATACGCCCTGGACCGAGGCCGACCGCGAGGCGCAGTTGGTCCACCGCGGGCTTTATGCCGAATACAACCTCGTCTACGACCGGGGCACGAAGTTCGGGCTGGAAACGGGGCATGACGCGAACGCGGTGCTGATGAGCCTGCCGCCCGTGGCGAAGTGGCCCTGAGGCTCCGCTGCCTGTGACGAAGTTGCACGGCAAGGTGTCGCGAACCGGCTTTCGCCTGCCGCTGCCCCTTGCCCAACCCGCGCGCAGGCGGCAGGTTGCAGCCCGCAGCGCCGAGGGGGGATGACATGACGCCGAACGATCCGGATTTCGAGACGACGCTGAAGGCCGCGATCGACGGCAAGACCAAGCCCCTGGGCGCGCTGGGCCGGATCGAGGCGCTGGCGGCGCAGCTGGCGCGGTTGCAGCGGACGCTGGCCCCGCGCGCCGACCGCTGCCGCCTGACGATCTTTGCGGGCGACCATGGCATCGCGGCCGAGGGCGTCAGCGCCTATCCGCAGGAGGTCACGCGCCAGATGGTGCTGAACTTCCTTGCCGGCGGGGCGGCGGCCAATGTCTTTGCCCGGTCGGTGGGCGCGCGGATCACAGTCGTCGATGCCGGTGTTGCGGGCGGGCCGCTGGACCATCCGGGGCTGGTGCAGGCACGCATTGGCGACGGCACGGCCAACAGCGCCGTGGAACCCGCGATGACCGACGGCCAGCTTGACGCCGCGCTGAAGGCCGGGGCCGGCTTTGGCACCACGGGGCGGACCGAGGTGGTGGCCTTCGGCGAGATGGGGATCGGCAATACCTCGGCCGCCAGCCTGATCGCGGCCAAGCTGACGGGGCAGGGTGTCGCGCTTTATGCCGGGCGCGGGACCGGCGTGGACGACCCCGGCCTGAAGCACAAGACGACCGTGCTGGTGCGCGCGGCGATGCGGACGCCGCACCGCCTGCCGGGGCGGGAGGCCCTGCGCGAATACGGCGGGTTCGAGATCGCGATGATGGCCGGCGCGATGATCGCGGCGGCCGAGGCGCGGCGGCTGGTGCTGGTCGACGGCTTCATCGCCACGGCGGCGGCGGCGGCGGCGCTGGACATGGCACCTGCGATCCGGGGGGCGCTGGTGTTCTGCCACCTGTCCGAGGAATCGGGCCATGCGCGGCTGCTCGACGCGATCGGGGCAGAGCCGGTGCTGTCGCTGGGCCTGCGGCTGGGCGAGGGGACCGGGGCGCTTCTGGCACTGCCGCTGGTGCGGGCGGCGGCGGCGATGCTGGCCGAGATGGCCAGCTTCGACAGCGCCGGGGTCAGCAAGGCATGACCCGCGAGGACGACCGCGCGACCTTCCTGCTGGCGGTCCAGTTCCTGACGCGGATTCCGGTGGGCGACCCCGGCTATACGCCCGAGCGGATGGCGCGGACGCCGCGCTGGCATCCGGGGGTGGGCGTGGTGATCGGCCTGCTGACGGGGCTGGTGTTCTGGCTGGCCGCGATGGTCTGGCCGCCGCTGCTGGCCGCCATCTTCTCGACGGCCTTCGGGCTATTGCTGACCGGGTGCTTCCACGAGGACGGCTTTGCCGACTGCTGCGATGGTCTTGGCGGCGGGTCGACGCGCGAGCGCGCGCTGGAGATCATGCGGGATTCGCGGCTGGGCACCTATGGCACGGCGGGGCTGGCGATGATGCTGGCGGGCAAGGTCGCGGCGCTGTCGGCGCTGCCGCCGGGCGCGGTGGTCTGGGCGCTGGTCGCGGGCCATGCCGTCAGCCGCGCCTCGTCGGTGCAGGTGCTGGCCAGCGCGGCCTATGTGCGCGACCACGGCACTGGCAAGCCGGTATCGGATGGCATCCTGCCCGAGGACCTGCGGGTGGCGCTGCTGACGGGTGGCGTGGCGCTTTTGCCGCTGGCGCTGGCGGTCGGGGTCTGGGCCGTGGCCTGTGGGCTGATCGGCATGGCGGCAGGGCACGTCGCCATGCGGTCGCGGTTCGAGCGGCGGCTGGGCGGCTATACCGGCGATTGCCTTGGGGCGGTCCAGCAATGCTCCGAGGTGGGGTTTTACCTCGGGCTCTTGCTGTGGCTCTGATCCTGCTGCGGCACACCCGGCCGGTCGGGTCGGACGGTGTGTGCTACGGCATGACCGACCTGCCGCCGGGCCCCGATCTGGCGAACGAAGTGCGCCGCCTGCAGGCGCAACTGCCGCAGGTGACGGCCATCGTGTCGTCGCCCCTGCAGCGCTGCCTGCGGCTGGCCGAGTCGCTGGGCAGGGCGCGGGGGCTGGCGGTCGCGACCGATCCGCGCCTGCGCGAGATCGACTTCGGGGCGTGGGAAGGGATGCGCTGGGACGATATCCCGCGCGTAGAGATCGACATCTGGGCCGCCGATGTAACTGGGGCACGCCCGCACGGGGGCGAGTCGGCGACGATGCTGGCCGAGCGCGCCGCGGCGGCGCTGGATGACGTCCCAGAGGGCGCGCTGGTCGTGACGCACATGGGGGTGATCCGGGCCGCACTCGCCCGCGCGGGCGAGCCGGGTGCATGGGAGGCGCGGGTGGCCTTCGGGGGGTGGGTCAGGGTTTAGGTCCCGTGACCATTGATTGGCCGAGGCCGACGCCTCGGCCATGTGCAACGCGCATCGCAATCCCGCCGTGGCCCATAGGCCGCGGCCAGCGCCCGCCCCGCCCCTTGGCGGGCGCTTTGCGCCGCCCGGGTCAGGCGCTGACCTCTGCTGTGCGTGTGGAAGCGGTCTATCGATAAGGTGGTCGCAGCGGGCGGGGAAAAGCGGTGCTTTTCCTGTTCCGCCCGGCCCAGCGTGGGGATTACCCCCGGATCGCCCCGAGCAGCACATCCACGTTCGCCGGGTCGGCCTCGGGCGTGATGCCGTGGCCGAGGTTGAAGATATGCGGCCCACCCGAGAACGCGCGGACGATGCGCTGCGCCTCGCGGACCAGCGGCTCGCCCCCGGTCACCATCAATGCGGGGTTCAGGTTTCCCTGCACGCAGCCGTCAATCTGAACGTTCGCGGCGGCCCAGTCGGCCGAGACCGAGTTGTCGAGCGCCACGCAATCGGCCTCGGTGGCCCGGGCGAAGCCCACGTAGCGGTCGCGTGCCTCGCGCGGGAAGGCGATCACCGGGATGCCGGGGTGGCGGGACTTGAGCGTGGCGATGATTGTCCGGGTGGGCGTCACGCAGAAGTCGTCGAAATCCGCGCCCTTCAGCGACCCGGCCCAGCTGTCGAACAGCTTCACAACCTCGGCCCCTGCCGCAATCTGGGCCGAGAGGTATTCGATCGTCGCCCCGGTCAGAAGGTCGATCAACCCGGCAAAGGTTGCGCGGTCTTCGTCCTTCAGCCGGTGCGCCGGGCCCTGATCGGGGGTGCCGCGCCCGGCGATCATGTAGCTTGCGACGGTCCAGGGGTTGCCGGCAAAGCCGATCAGCGTCGTCTCGCGCGGCAGTTCGCCGGTCAGGATGCGGATCGTGTCATAGACCGGCGACAGCACCTCGTGGATGTCCCCGGCCCGCCGCAGCCGGCCCAGATCGGCGGCCGAGGTGACCGTGGACAGGCGCGGGCCTTCGCCCGTCTCGAACCAGAGCTTCGCGCCCAGCGCCTGCGCGATCAGCAGGATGTCGGCAAACAGGATCGCCGCGTCGAAGCCGTAGCGGCGGATCGGCTGCAGCGTGACCTCGGCCGCCAGTTCGGGCGTGTAGCAGAGCGACAGGAAATCCCCCGCCTTGGCCCGCGTTGAGCGATACTCCGGCAGGTAGCGCCCCGCCTGCCGCATCAGCCAGACCGGCGGCACGGGCAGCGCCTCGCCCGCAAGCGCCCTGAGGATCGTCTTGTCTTTCGCCATCTGGGCCCCCGGTCCAACCGGCGCCTTCGTCGGGCCGCGACCCGCGATTGTCAAGCAAGGGCGGCGGCGATAGGACAGGGGCATGACGCCACGCCCCACCCCCTCTGCGCCGCTTCGCATCGGCACCCGCGGCTCACCCCTTGCGCTGGCGCAGGCGCATGAGACGCGCGACCGCCTGATGGCCGCCCACGACCTGCCCGAAACGGCGTTCGACATCGTGGTGATCAAGGTCACGGGCGACCAGATCCAGGACAAGGCGCTGCGCGAAATCGGCGGCAAGGGCCTGTTCACGCGGGAAATCGAGGACGCGCTGCTGGACGGGTCCATCGACATCGCGGTGCATTCGATGAAGGACATGCCGGTCCTGCAACCGGACGGGCTGCTGATCGACTGCTACCTGCCGCGCGAGGATGTGCGCGATGCCTTCGTCTCGCCCGCCTTTGCCCGGCTGGCCGACCTGCCGCAGGGGGCGACCGTGGGGTCATCCTCGCTTCGCCGCCGGGCGCAACTGTCGCACCGGCGGCCTGACCTGACGCTGGTCGAGTTCCGGGGCAATGTGCAGACGCGGCTGCGCAAGCTTGACGAGGGCGTGGCAGTGGCGACCTTTCTGGCCATGGCCGGGCTGAACCGGCTGGGGCTGGCCCAGGTGGCCCGCGGCGCGATCGGGGTGGACGAGATGCTGCCCGCCGTGGCGCAGGGCTGCATCGGGATCGAGCGGCGTGCGGACGACGGCACGACGGCGGACCTTCTGGCCGCGATCCACCACGGGCCGACCGGCCTGCGGCTGGCGGCAGAGCGCGCCTATCTGAACACGCTTGACGGTTCTTGCGAGACGCCCATCGCCGGGCTTGCGGTGCTGGATGGTCCGGACCTGTGGCTGCGCGGTGAAATCCTGCGCCCCGACGGGTCGGACGCGATCACCGGCGACATCCGCGTGCCCGCCACCGATGGCGCGGCGGCGGGCGAGGCGCTGGCGCGCGAGCTGCTGTCTCAGGCGCCGAAGGGCTTCTTCGACTGGCGCTGAGCCGCGTCGAGCCAGAGCAGCGCGAGGCCGCCCAACGCCGCTGCCAGTGCCCCGAAGACGGCGGCAAGACCATATCCCGACAGGGCCGTGCCCGCCACGAAGGCCAGCGCCGCCGTGCCGTCGCTTGCGATGCGTTGCAGCGCCATCAGCGCCGACCCGGTCCCCGGACGGTCGGCCAGCAGGTCCTGCAGATAGGCGATGGGCACCGACAGGTAGATCGCCCCGCCGCAGGCCGCGGGCAGGACCAGCAACCAGACGAAGGGCGTGTCCGACAGGGGCGCGAGCAGGATCAGGTTCAGCCCGAAGATCACGCCCCCCGCTGCGATCAGCACGGTCTTGTCGAAATGCCGCAGAAGCCAGGGCGTCAGCAGCATGAAGGGCACCTCGAGCCCCGCGAACAGCCCGACGAACAGCGCCACGTCGCTGTCCGGCCGGCCGCCGACCGAGGTGAAGATCAGCCCGACCAGCGCCATGTTCAGGGCCGACCCGCAGGCGATGACCCCGATCAGCGCCACCCGCACCGACACGGATGGCCGCGCGATCTCGGACAGCGCCGCCCGCAGCGTGAGGCCCGAGGGCGCGTCGGCCCAGGCGGTTGCGCCGTCCCGGGGCCAGCTGCGCCGGATCAGGGCCAGCGTCGCCACCGCCAGAACCAGAACGATCAGGTAGATCCGTTCAAGCGGCAACCCGGCCCCGACCGCGAGCGACAGAAGCGGCAGGACAAGGATGAAGGGCAGGGCAAAGACCGCCCGTGCCGTCGCCAGGATCGCGTCGCGCTCGGCCGGTGGCCGCGCCGAGGCGGCGAGCCGGGCAAAGGCAAAGCACTGGCCAAACAGCGCCGAGCCCAGCGGCAGCAGGATCGCATGGGCCAGAACATAGGTGAGGGACGAAGGCCAGAGCGCCACCGCGGCGATCCCCGCCAGGTTGGCCACCGCGCAGAAGGTGGCGATCCCCTTGCGGTTCGCGCGCTGGTCGGCGCGGATTCCCATGTAGATCGCCAGGATCACCGACAGGACCGAGGATGCCAGCAGAACCAGGGCATAGCCGCCGTCGCCGAGGCCAAAGACCTCGACCCCCAGCAGCGAGACATAGGGCGCGAGCGACCCGGCAAAGGCGCCGAGCAGGAACAGGGTCAGGGTCACGGCCCTGAGCGCGGGATCGCGCCACAGGGTCAACAGGGTTGTCATCGGGAAGGGCCGTTCAGGGAAGGGTCTTGCCGGGGTTCAGGATCCCCGCCGGGTCGAAGGCCTGCTTGAGCCGCCGCATCATGTCAAGGGCGACCGGGTCCTTGCGCGCCCGCATCGAGGCCAGTTTCGACAGTCCGATCCCGTGTTCTGCCGAAAACGACCCGTGCAGGCCGACGGTCACGTCGTCCACGGCATCGCGGATCGCGTCGAGAAGCCCGGCCTCGTCGCGGGACGGGAAGGCGGTGTAGTGGATGTTGCCGTCGCCAAGGTGGCTGACCACCACGTCCGTCGCGCCGGGGTCGAGCGCGCGCAGCCGCGCACCCATCCGGGCAAGGAAAGTCTCGACCTTGTCCAGCGGCACGGCGATGTCGCAGTCCACCATCGGGTGCTGGTTCAGCGTGATCTCTCCGGCCGCTTCGCGCGCGGCCCACATCTGGCGGCGCTGGGTCTCGGTCTGGGCGATGGCGGCGTCGGTGATCTGCCCGGCCTCTAGCATCGTGCCCAGCGTCTCTTCCAGCAGGGCCACCACCGGAACGCGGCCCCCGGCGTCGGGCGTGGCATCGCGCGGGCTGGTGGCGCCGACCTCGACCAGGATGTTCACCGGATCGGTTCCGGAAAGGGGCACGGTCAGGTCGGGCCGGTAGCGCCGCAGCCGCGCCATGTAGGTGTCGGGCATGTATTCAAAGGCCTCGACCGCGCCGCCGGTCGCCTCCTGCAGCCGGTTCAGCAGCGTCAGCGCCGGGCCAAGCGCGGGCATCGCGATCATCGCGGTCGCATAGGCGCGGGGTTTCGGGAACAGCTTCAGGACCGCGGCGGTGATCACGCCCAGCGTGCCTTCGGCCCCGATGAACAGGTCCTTCAGGTCGTAGCCCGAGTTGTCCTTGTGCAGCTCGCTCATCAGGTTCATCACCCGGCCATCGGCCAGCACCACCTCGACCCCGAGGCAGAGCCCCCGGGTCGAGCCATAGCGCAGCACGTTCGATCCGCCCGCGTTGGTCGAAAGCGCGCCCCCGATCATCGCCGACCCGCGCGCGCCGAAGGTCAACGGGAAGACAAGGCCGTGGTCCTCGGCGGCGGCATGGATGGTCGACAGCACACATCCGGCCTCGACCACGGCAATGCGGGCCTCGGGCCTGATCTCGCGCAGGCGGTTCAGCCGATCGAGCGACAGCATCAACCGCCCCTCGGCCTCGGTCGCCCCGGTGATGCCGGTGCGGCCGGCGACAGGCACGATCGCCGTTCCGGTCTCGGAAGCAAGGCGCAGGATCGCCGCGACCTGGCCCGTATCGGCAGGGCGCAGGAC
>JBJOQI010000413.1:0-2926 GCA_046050045.1 Pseudomonadota bacterium
CGCCTTCCAGCACGCGGACGTTCGTCGTGATGCGGTGGGCAAGGAACTCGAGCACGCCGGACGCGATCTTCAGGCCGGTGTACTGGGTGCGGTAGTATTCGGATTTCTGCTGCAGGATGCCAAGCCGCAGCTCGTAGTCGGTCGGGTGCAGGTCGACGACCAGGCCGCATTGCAGGCGCGACTTGATGCGCTCTTCCAGGTCCTTGATCTCGCCCGGGGCGCGGTCGGCGGAAATGACGATCTGCTTGTTCTGGTCCACCAGCGCATTGAAGGTGTGGAAGAACTCCTCCTGCGTCGAATCCTTGCCGGCGATGAACTGCACGTCATCGACCATCAGCACGTCGACGGACCGGAACAGCTCCTTGAAGTCCATGATCTGGCGGTCGCGCAGCGCCTGGATGAAGCGGTACATGAACTGCTCGGCCGAGAGGTACAGCACGCGCAGCTCCGGGTGGCGGGTCTGCAGGTCATGGGCGATGGCATGCATCAGGTGCGTCTTGCCGAGACCGACGCCGCCATAAAGGAACAGCGGGTTGAAGGTGACCGGCCCGCCCTCGGCCACGCGGCGGGCGGCGGCATGGGCCAGTTCGTTCGGCTTGCCGACGACGAAGCTGTCGAAGGTAAAGCGCGAATCGAGCGGCGCGGCCGGCAGGTCGGCCCCGTCGGCGGAGCGCTTGGCGGGGCGACGGGGGGCGGCACGGCGCGCGCCCTCGGCGGCCGGTTGCGGCGCGGCGGCAGCCTCGGCCACGGCGGGACGGGTCGCGGGGACGTGGAATTCCACGCGGTCGACCTCTTCCCCGGCCTTCACGAGGTGCTGGCGGATCTGCTCGGCAAAATTGCGCGACACCCAGTCGCGCATGAAATTCGTGGGCACGTCGAACCGGGCAATCCCGTCCTTCAGGCCGGACAGGCGCAGGGGTTCGATCCAGGTAACGAAGTTGTTCTTGCCCAAAGTCTTGAGAAGCTCGCCACGGACCTGTCCCCAGGAATCATTCGTCATTATCGTTGCCCATCATGGTCCGGCCCCGCAGCGGGTCCGGATCTGTCTTCCCTGCGGTCACGCACCATGGCCGGCCGAAAGACCCCGGACAGGGATCCTGCGGCGGCCCTGGAAGCCGCGGGAGGGCAAGCAACACAAATGCCCACAGGCCGGGCAATCGCCCGCTTGCGGACTGGCCGGGGCCGGACTGGCTGTCCCCTGTTGGCCGACCCCTTCGTGTCTTCGTGCCGGCAAACCGGCCGGATCCTGCCCCAGATATGCAGCAGCGCGGGGCAGGGGAATCCGTTTGTCCCCCCAAGGACGACGTGAATCGCCTCGTGACGCTACCCTCCTGCCGAAAGGCCCTGCAACAGACCTTTTGGCTTGACTCGGTCTTCCCCCGGCCGAATCCGATGGCCCGTGCAAAAAGGGCACAGGGGTGCCGAAAGGGTCGCGCAACAAATGAAAAGGGCACGCCGGAGCGTGCCCTGCACAGCCTGTTCTTGCGCCGTTTCCGGCAGGCCGGTCAGGCCTTCGGGGCCGACAGCGCCTTGATGCGCGAGGTCAGGCGCGACATCTTGCGGGCAAGCGTGTTCTTGTGGACGACGCCCTTGGTCACGCCCCGCGCCATTTCCGGCTGGGCGGCATTGTAGGCGGCCTGCGCGGCATCGGCGTTGCCCGCGGCGATGGCTTCCTCGACCTTGCGCAGGAAGGTACGGATGCGCGAGCGGCGGGCCTTGTTCACGTCCTGGCGACGTTCGGCCTGACGGGCGCGTTTCTTGGACTGGGCGGTATTTGCCATGGGTTCGGATCTTTCCGGGTCTTGTCGGTTGCGTTCTGGTCGCACGAAAAACCCAAAGGCTCCGTCACAGATCGACGGACTGATTCCTGCCTTAAGCGGGCCCACGCGCATGTGGGGCTGGCCTATAGGCGAGAATGCAGGCGAAAGAAAGCCCCTTTTGCCCCGGAGGCGCGGACGACGGAGCCCCCCACCCCATCCCTCCCCCGCGAGGGGGGAAGGGGAAGAGAGGCCGGCACCGCCGCGCAGGCGTCCGCGGCTCTTCGCCTCCCCTCCCCCTGGCGGAGAGGGGATCGGGGTGGGGGGCTGCCGGCGGTCTAGCGGTCCCGGAACTTTGGCGGGCGCTTTTCCAGGAAGGCGGCCATGCCTTCCTTCTGGTCCTCGGTCGCGAACATCGCGTTGAACAGGCGGCGTTCCAGCAGGATGCCCTCGCGCAGCGTGGTCTCGTAGCTGCGGTTCACGGCCTCCTTCACGGCCATCGCGGTCACGCCCGACTTCTCGGCGATCTTGCGCGCGGCGGCCATCGCCTCGGGGATCAGCTTCGCCACCGGCACGACGCGGCTGACAAGGCCCGCGCGCTCGGCCTCGATGGCGTCCATGAAGCGGCCGGTCAGGTGCAGGTCCATCGACTTCGACTTGCCGATGATCCGTGTCAGGCGCTGGGTGCCGCCCATGCCCGCGATGATGCCGAGGTTGATTTCCGGCTGGCCGAAGCGGGCGGTGTCGGCGGCGATGATGAAGTCGCACATCAGCGCCAGTTCGCAGCCCCCGCCCAGCGCATAGCCCGCGACGGCGGCGATGATCGGCTTGCGGCAGGCGGTGATGGCATCGACCTCGGCGCCGTAGATGTTCTGGCCGAACATGTCGACAAAGGTCTTGTCGGCCATTTCCCTGACGTCGGCGCCGGCGGCAAAGGCCTTTTCCGACCCGGTGATGACGATGGCGCGGATCACCGGGTCGCGGTCAGCGGCGGTGACGGCGGCGGCGACCTCGGCCATCAGGGTCGTGTTCAGCGCATTCAGCGCCTCGGGCCGGTTGAGGCGGATCAGGGCGACCTCGTCCTCGGTCTCGACGATGATCGTCTGGTACTCCATCGGGGCCTCCGGCGCTGCGCTGTCGCGCCCGTGCTTAGCAGGCGCGCGGGCGCG
>JBJOQI010000414.1:0-5008 GCA_046050045.1 Pseudomonadota bacterium
ATGACGCTGATCGTCGCCGATGTCTGGCAATGGACGCCCTTCCTGTTCATCATCTTCGTGGCCGCCCTGCAGGGCCAGGATCAAGAGATCGAAGAGGCCGCCCGCCTCGACGGGGCCAGCTGGCCGAAGATTTTCTGGAACATCTCCCTGCCGATGATGCGCCCCGTGATCGTGGTCGCCGTCACTCTGCGCGGGATCGACATCACAACGATGTTCACCAACGTCTTCGTCATGACGCAAGGCACACCCGGCGGTGCCACCGAGACCATGAGTTATTTTATCTACCGCCAGGGGTTCCGCATGTTCAACTTCGGCTACGCTTCGGCCGCTTCGGTGCTGATGCTGATCCTGACGGTGGTCATCGCCCAGACGGTCGTGAAACGCGCCTTCCATTCGGGGAAGTCATAAATGTCCAAACCCCGCAAATCCCGCGGCGAAAGCCTGACGCTCCGCTATCTGGTGCTGGGCGGCTGGGCGCTGGTGTGCCTTCTGCCGATCCTGTGGTTCCTGTCGATCGGGTTCCGCCCCCGGACCGAGGTGATCACCCCAGAGCCGATCTACTGGCCGACTTTCAGCCTTGACGCCTGGCGCTTGCTGGTCAGCGACTGGCCCATCGCGCAGTACCTGCTGAACTCGGTCATCGCGGTGGCGGGGTCGGTGGTGATCGACCTCGCGCTGGCGATCCCGGCGGCCTATGCGCTGGCCCGGTATGACTTCAAAGGGCGCGAGGACATCGGGTTCTACATCCTGTCCACCCGGATGATGGCCCCGGCCATCGTCGCCGTGCCGATCTTCTTTCTGTTCAAGACGATGGGGCTGCTCGACTCGGTCTGGGCGCTGATGCTGATCTATGCGGCGATCAACTTGTCACTCGTCACCTGGATCATCCGCAGCTACATGCTGGACATCCCCAAGGAACTGGAAGACGCCGCCCGCACCGATGGTGCGGGGGACCTGACGATCCTGCGGGAAATCATCGTGCCAGCCTGTCTGCCCGGCATCATCACCGCCGCCGTGATCGCGGCAATCTTCGCGATCAACGAGTTTCTGTTCACGCTGCTCATCGCCTCAACGTCGAACGCCTATACCATGTCGGTAGCACTGGCGAACTTCACGGGCGGCTCTGACGGCATCATCTACAACGCAATCGCCCTTGTCTCGTTCATCGCCTTCGTGCCGATCCTGATCCTGGTGATCCTGATCCAGAAGCACCTGTCGCGTGGCCTGACGATGGGCGCGGTGAAAGGATAGACCATGGCTTCGATCCACCTGCAGAACATCGAAAAGAAGTATGGCGCCTTTGTCGGCGTGCAGAACATGTCGCTGGAAATCGCCGATGAGGAGTTTCTCGTGCTCCTCGGCCCGTCGGGCTGCGGCAAGACCACGACGATGCGCATGATCGCCGGGCTGGAAATGCCGACCGATGGCCAGATCGTCATCGGCGGCGAGGTGGTGAACGAGATCGACGCCCGTGACCGCGATGTGGCGATGGTTTTTCAGGGTTATGCGCTTTACCCCAACATGTCGATCTACGAGAATATCCGCTTTCCGCTGCGGATGCGCGGGATACCGGCGGGCGAACATGATGCCCGCATCCGTCGCGCGGCGGACATGGTCGAGCTAGGCTCGTTCCTTGACCGCAAGCCGGGGGCCTTGTCGGGCGGGCAACGGCAGCGCGCGGCACTCGCCCGCGCTGTAGTCCGCCAGCCGCAGGTCTTCCTGATGGATGAACCGCTGTCGAACCTGGACGCCAAGCTGCGCCAGTCGATGCGGGTGCAGATCAAGCACATGCAGCGCCAGTTGAAGGTGACGACCGTCTATGTCACCCACGACCAGATCGAGGCGATGACGCTGGCCGATCGCATCGTCATCATGAACAAGGGCGCGATCCAGCAGGTTGGCACTCCGGACCAGATCTATTCTGACCCGGCGAATACCTTTGTCGCAGGCTTCATCGGCAGCCCGCCGATGAACCTGATCGAGGGCACCGCCCAGAATGGCCGCTTCACCGCGCCGGGAGTTTCAGTGGCCTGCCCGGCCAATGTGCAGGGCAAGGTCACGCTGGGCGTGCGCCCCGAGGATTGCAGCGTCGGCGGCGACAGTGTTCAAGGCATGGTCTACGGCGTCGAGCCGACCGGCGATGTCACCTATCTGACGGTTCTGGCCGGCACCAAGAAGATCGAGGTAAAGGCCGCGCGGGACTACAGGTCTGACATTGACGTGGCGATCGGCATCACCTTTGATCCGGCCCATCTCTATTTCTTTGACGAGACAGGCCGGCGCATCCGGGGGGCGGCATGAGTCCACGCTTCGACTACACCTCGATGGGCTTCATCACCTTTGATGCCCTCTGCCGTCCGGTCACCCAGATCCCGCCCGGCGGCGACACCTATTTTGTCGAAGACTACACGCTTGCCGTCTCCGGGGCGGCGGGCAGCGCGGTGATCGTGGCCGCCAAGCACGGGCTTCGCGCCCGTGCCGTGGGTGGCGTCGGCAATGACGACATGGGCGACTGGGTGTTGATGAAGCTTGGGCGCTTTGGCATCGATACTTCGATGATGTCGCGCTGCGAGGGCTTCAGCACCTCCTCCTCCATCGTGACGACAAGGCCCGACGGCGCCCGCCCGGCTCTGCACAAGCGCGGGGCGACGGATGGTTTTTATATCGCGGACGACCAGATCGACGACCTTCTGGACACCCGCATCCTTCATGTCGGCGGCGTCGGCCTGATGAACCGCATGGATCAGGGCCGCACCGAAGAGATCATGGCCGAGGCCCGCCGTCGCGGCGTGATCACGACGCTTGATGTCTTCGCCTCGACCCCGGACGACCTTCCCAAGGTCGAGCGCCTGTTGCCTCATACCGACTATTTCCTTCCCTCCGAGGAAGAGGCCCGAGCGCTTTCCGGGCTTAAGGAAAACCGCGAACTGGCCGAGTTCCTGATCGACCGGGGTGCAGGCTGCGTGATCCTAACACTCGGCGCGGATGGCGCTTATTATCGGAACCGCGACGGCACCGAATTCCACACCCCCGCGTTCAAGGTCGAGGTCAAATGCACCTGCGGCTGTGGCGACTGTTTTAACGGTGGCTTCGCTACCGGCCTGATCAAGGGCGTTCCGATGCCAGAGGCGATCCAGATAGCGCAGGCTTCGTCGGCGCAGAACGCCACCGGCCTTGGCAGTCAGGCCGGCGTGAAAGACTATGCGACGACGCTGGCTTTCATACAGGCCGCCACCAAGGACAGGTTGGTATCCTCGATTGTCTAGGCTATGATCCTGCTGGAAAAGGATCCCACAGGTGTCGCGCGAAATCTTTACTCCCCTTGATGCCATGCCTCTGCGCGAGGCCCTTCGCGGGCTGCGCTTTTTCTTGCGGCGCGGGGGCGAGACAATTGCCGAAACCCTAGGCGTCGAATCCCTTCCAAAACCCGCCGCCAACCTTGCTGGTGTCGTCCTTCGTGAGGTGGACGAGTTGGCGCGCGCTGTTGACGGGATCGCGTCGGGCGTGGCCAAGACGGTTTTGGGCGGACATGAGCCTCAGACGGCACCGCTGGACGATCTGCTCGCGCAGCCGAAGTCGGCGGCCGTTTTTGCCGCAGCCCTGTATGCCGCGCTCAGTTCGGTGTTGCGGAGGCTTGGTGCGGCTTCTGTCTTCATCAGCGAGCAGACCGCTCGCAACACCATCGAAAATCTGTCCCATCCCGAACTGACAGAGGCGTCTGCGGACCTGGCTGCCCGGCTGTCACTTGCGCTGCTTGAGGCCCGCGTCATTCGCGGCACGACCGCGCAACCAAAGGCTCTGGTCTCCGCCGAGGCAATAGAGCCGGTCAGCATGTTTGCTGTGATGCTGTGGATTCAATCGGAACGGTCGGAAGCGGAAAATCTGGCCGCGCTAAACGCCGCAACGGACATGGCTGTGGCCTTGGAACCCGAAGTCTCTGCAGCGTTTTCGGATCGCGATCTTGACCGGATCAAGCGCCTTTACATCCGGTATGTGCCGCATGTCTGACGCCAGTCTAAGGCCAGGAGCGTTGCCGGAAACCAATGAGCCTCTGCGGATCGCGGTGCGGCGCATGCGGTGGTTCAAGTCGGCGTTTCTGCGCTATGTTGGGGCAATGGGCGAGGACCTTGGGTGCAACTTCGACGTGGACGAAGTCAAGCTCGCTGCCGCCTTCATGCGTTGGCTGAAGTCGATCGAACTTCAGAAACCGGCCGACAAGGCAGAGCGGCGTGCTTTCTTCGAGTTTGCCGCCGCTCTGATGCTGCGGGAGCTGACAGCCGATTTGCCAATCACCGCCCGCGGTCCTGCCCTGTTGGCTGACGCAGGATCAGCGGCGGCATTCTGGCCTGAAGGTTATTGCTGCACCTATTTCTGCCTGTCGGTGCATTCCGCCGCAATCGCTCAGGAATTTCATGCTTCGACCAAGATCGATCCAGCAATTGACGATCTGCGTCATTGGTGGTCGTTCAGAGAAAATGCACTTAAGGACGCCAGCTTTTCCTCTGGTTTCCTACAGTTGCTGCTTGGTCAGCAACCAAACTGGGTGATGCCGGATGTCTTCCGCGCACGCATTCAAGACGAGTTTTCGTAAGGCCATGTTTGCATGCCAGCAGGAAGGATCAGTGTCAAACTGAGCATTGTAGGGTTTCCGAATTCGGGTGGTGGGCTCGTCAGATCGATTCAGCGACGTAGATGTCAGGCGGCAGGAATACCTGGCCCATATCCACAGCTTCATTAGGTAGCAGCACGGCTCGGCACATCCGGTCGAACAATTCGCGGCAAAGCTTTTCAAGAGGGGTATCGCTTACCAGCGTCACGACTCCTTCGGCGAGCCCGCGCCGTGATTCTTCCGTCAGCGCCGGGCATACCAGAACTATTTCTCCAGCCACTCGAACTTCCCGGATTGCGGCAATAGCTCCTTCCATCCCTCCACCTGCTACATAGATTCCGCGCAAGTCTGGGTACCGGGACAATGCGGCCAAGGTGGTTTCATAGGTTAGCTGCCGAG